>NZ_ALPM01000101.1:0-1229 GCF_000294595.1 Arthrobacter sp. TB 23
TCCTTGCTGGTGGAAGGATGTTCATCATGCCTAAAGCCTTTCCTGAAGAGTTCCGCCGTGACGTTATCGCGGTGGCCCGAAAGGGCGAAGCGCCCATTACCCAGATCGCGAAGGACTTCGGTGTCTCACCTGCGGCTTTGCACCGCTGGCTGAAAATCGCCGACCGCGAAGACGGGGTGAACCCCGGGGCCGTGTCCGATGACTCCGTGAAGCTCCGAGAGGCCAATAAGCGGATCCGGTTATTGGAGCAGGAAGCGGAAGTGATGCGCCGTGCCGTGGCCTACTTATCCAGGGACATCAACCCAAAAAAATGATGTACCCGCTGGTCCGTGAATTAGCTGCCCAGGACGCCCCTGTCAGGGTTCCTGTTGCAGTGTCCTGCCGGGTATTGAACTTCTCCAGACAGGCCTACTATCTGTGGGCCGCGAACCCCATCTCGGCCCGGGACTGGGAGGAAGCACATCTGATCAACGCCGCCATAGATCACCACCGTGATGACCCTGCGTTCGGGTACCGGTTCATCGCCGATGAAATCAACGCCAGCGCCCAGGTGGTGAGTGAACGAAGGATCTGGCGGCTGTGTTCAGCAAATGGCATCCTGTCGGTGATCCACCGTCGGCGCAGATCCGGGATCAAGACCGGCCCGCCGGTCCACGATGACCTCATCGATCGGGACTTCACTGCGGCGGCGTCGAACCAGAAATGGTTAACCGACATCACCGAACACCCCACGGACGAAGGCAAGCTTTACCTCTGTGCCATCAAAGATCTGCACTCGAACCGGATCGTCGGGTATTCCATGGACGGGCGGATGAAAGCGTCCCTGGCAGTAGCGGCCTTGGACCATGCCGTTTCGTTCAGAAAACCCGCGGGTACGGTAGTTCACTCCGATAGAGGGTCCCAGTTCAGATCCAGGAAATTCGTCTCCGCCCTGCACGTCTACGGGCTGAGCGGATCAATGGGACGGGTGGGCGCGTGCGGTGACAATGCTGCGATGGAATCGTTCTTCTCGCTGCTGCAAAAGAACGTCTTGAACCGGAAACGGTGGGAAACCAGGGCCGAGCTCAGGCTCGCCATCACGACCTGGATCGAGCGGACCTACCACCGAAAACGCCGGCAACGCACCCTCGGCCGGCTAACCCCGATCGAGTTTGAGACAATAAACAACGCGGTCACAGCCGCATAGCAAACTATCAACCCCAGCTGTCAACTAAACCTTCAGCAGTCCC
>NZ_ALPM01000102.1:0-7640 GCF_000294595.1 Arthrobacter sp. TB 23
TGGCGTAGGCCTCGACCAGTGCCAGGTTCTCCTCCGAGCGGCCGGTCAGCCGCAGGTAGTCCATGGTGACTTCGTCGATTGGGAACATGGCAGCGGTGGAGCCGAACTCCGGGCTCATGTTGCCGATGGTGGCGCGGTTGGCCAGGGGCACAGCGCTGACGCCTTCGCCGTAGAACTCGACGAACTTGCCGACGACGCCGTGCTTGCGCAGCTTCTCGGTGATGGTGAGCACGACGTCGGTCGCGGTGGCGCCGGCGGGGATCTCACCGGTGAGCTTGAAGCCCACCACCCGAGGGATCAGCATGGACACGGGTTGGCCCAGCATGGCAGCCTCGGCTTCGATGCCGCCGACCCCCCAGCCGAGGACGCCGAGCCCGTTGACCATGGTGGTGTGCGAGTCGGTGCCGACGCAGGTGTCGGGGTAGGCCTGCAGGGCGGTGGTGCCGTCGGTGGTGACCTCACGGGTCATCACCGTGCGGGCCAGGTACTCGAGGTTGACCTGGTGGACAATGCCCATGCCGGGCGGCACCACCAGGAAGTCATCGAACGCGGTCTGACCCCAGCGCAGGAACTGGTACCGCTCGCCATTGCGCTGGTACTCGATGTCCATGTTGCGCTCGAGTGCGTTGGCGTTCCCGAAAACGTCGATCTGCACCGAGTGGTCAATGACCAGTTCGGCCGGCGCCAGCGGGTTGACGCGCTTGGGGTCTCCACCGAGTTCGACAACTGCCTCGCGCATGGTGGCGAGGTCGACGACGCAGGGCACACCGGTGAAGTCCTGCATGATCACGCGGGCCGGGGTGAACTGGATCTCGGTGTGCGGCTGGTCGTCGGCGTCCCAGTTGGCCAGGGCACGCACCTGCCCGGCGGTAATGTTCACTCCGTCCTCGGTGCGGAGCAGGTTCTCCAGGAGCACCTTGAGACTGAACGGAAGACTGTCGGCGCCTGCTACCGCGCTCAGTCGGTAGATCTCGTACTGGGCGCCAGCAACATCAAGCGTTCCCTTGGCACCAAAGCTGTCCATGCTGCTCATTGCTGGGCTCCTCTCGCCTGCACCCGGGAACATCATCCTAGTCCGTTTGCGGTCCGCTATCCCTGGCTGGGCCGGAGTACCGCGAAGGACTCCATGTGGTGGGTGTGGGGGTACAGATCAAACACCCGGAGGGTGTCCAGTTCCCAGCCCGCCTGCTGAAAGTAGCCGACGTCGCGCGCAAACGACGCCGGGTCGCAGGAAACGTACCCGACAGCGCGGGGGCCCGCCGCAATTACCTCGGTGATGGCCGCCTGCCCTGCACCGGCACGGGGCGGATCGAGGACCACTACGTCAAGCGAGGGTTTGCGGTCACGGAGTACCCGGTCAACCTTGCCCTGCACAATGTCCACCTGACCCCGGCCATGGAGATTCCGTTTAGCGTCGCGGGACGCGCCCGGGGATCCCTCGACGGCGAGGACGCTGCCGGTTTCCCCGACCGCGTCGGCGATGGGGGCCGTGAAAAGCCCTGCCCCGGAGTAAAGGTCGGCGGCGCGTTCCCCTGGCTGGATGGCCAGCCCGCCGAGGACGGCGTCCATCAACAGTCCGGGCGCGCCCCGGTGAATCTGCCAGAAACCGTCCCCGGTGATCCGGTAGGTCTGGGATCCGACAGTTTCAGCCAGCCAGGTCTTGCCTTTCACCCGCTCGACGGTGCCCTTTTCCGGGTCCCAGAGGGCCACCGATGGTCCGTCGATCTGGTGGACGACGGCGGCGGTCTGTTTCCGCCGGGCACCGGGGGCCGGCACCAGGAGCACCAGTGGCGGGTCTCCTGCGGAGCCCACAGCGACCTCGACCCGCTGGATTCCGCTGAAGTTGACGGTCCACAGCTGTAGTTCGTTGATGGCATCGATGGCCAGCGGCATCTCGGCGACGGGGATCAGCTCATTGGAACGGTGGGCGTGCATGGCCAGATGCCCGTCCGGTGCGACCGCGAAGCTGGCCCTGGTGCGCCACCGCAGGCCGTCAGGGGATTCGCCGGGGACCGGCTCCACCTCAATTTCCCGGTCCACTCCGGCGAGGCGGTGAAGCTGCTCGCTGAAAACCGTTGCCTTCAACTTTCGCTGGGCGGCGAGAGCGATATGCCCGAACTCGGCGCCGCCCACCGGGGAAGCTCCGCGCTGGGCTGACAACAGGGCGTCAGCGAGCGGCCACGGGTGGTTGACCCGATCCGGGGAGGCCTGGACCACCTCGACCACGTCCGCACGCCAGAAGCTGGCGCCGTCGTCGTGCTCGGTTAACCGGGCACGCACCGTCTCCCCCGGCAGGGCGTGCCGAACGAAAATCACCCTGCCCTCATGTCGGGCGACGCAGTGGCCGCCATGGGCTACCGGGCCGATAGTGAGTTCTAGGGTGCCTGCCGGGTCATCTGTCACTGAAGATCCTGAAACTTTCGTGCGGCGTCAGAAGACGCGAGCTGCCAAGGGACACTTGCCACCATAACCCCCGGCTCGAAGTGCAGCCGGGTTTTGATTCGGAGTGCTGTCTGGTTGTGGACCAGCCGCTCCCACCAGCGTCCCACCACGTACTCCGGGATGTAGACCACGATCAGGTCCCTCGGCGAGTCGCTGCGGATGCTTCGGATGTACTCCATGATGGGCGTGATCGTGTCACGGTAGGGCGACGCCAGGACGGTGATCGGCACGGGAATCTCGTATCGTTCCCAGTCCTGCAGCGTCCGTTCGGTTTCCTCCGGGTCAACGTCGACCACGATGGCATCCAGCTTGGACGGACGGGACGCGCGGGCGAAGGCCAGGGCCCGCAGCACTGGTTTACGAACGAGGGACACCAGAATTACCGCGTGCACCCGTGAAGGCAACGCCCGGGAAAAGGTGTTGTCGTCGAGCGCCAGTTCGCGGGCCACCTGGTCGTAGTGCCGTTTGATGCCGTGCATGACGGCGAACAGCACCACCATCGCCAGCACCGCCACCCACGCCCCGTACTCGAACTTGGTCACCAGCACCACCACCAGCACGGCTGCGGTCAGCACGAAGCCGACGGTGTTGATGGCCCGCGACTTTTTCATCCGCCAACGGCGTTTTTTATCGGCGGTGCTCCGCAGCTCACGGGTCCAGTGCTTGATCAGTGCGGCCTGACTCGCGGTGAAGGAGACAAACACGCCGACAATGTAGAGCTGAACCAACTGGGTCACATCGGCACTGAACACCAGGATCAGCAGGATCGCTCCGGCGCCCAGCGCGAGGATGCCGTTGCTGAAGGTCAGCCTGTCGCCGCGGGTCCTGAGCTGGCGTGGCAGGTACCCGTCCTTGGCCAGGATCGAGGCCAGCACCGGAAAGCCGTTAAAAGCGGCGTGTCCTGCCAGCACGAGGATCAGGGCAGTGGCGCCGACGACCAGAACGAACGGCACAGCTGCTTCACTGAAAATGGTGCGGGCGAGCTGGCTCACCACCGGGTTCTGAATGTAATCCTCTGGCACCGGATTGCCGTCCAGCAGCAACTGTTCCTGCGGGTTCTGCACCACATGGACCTTCACCGCGTTCGCGAGGTAAATGACGCCCGCAGTCATCGCCCCTGCCGCCACCCCCAGCATCAACAGGGTGGAGGCGGCATTGCGGCTGCGCGGGGATTGGAAGCTTGGCACGTTGGCGCTGGGCACTTCCACCCCGGTCAGCGCGGCCGCGCCAGCGGAGAAGGCCCGCAGGATCAGGAGCGCCCCAGCCAGACCCACGAGACCGGCGTCGAGGGCTGGGTCGGGGATGATTTCGAACCGGGCGCTGGGGGCCTCGCCCAAAGTCCCGTTGAGCCGTTGGATGATACCGACGGCGCACATGCCCAGAATCGCAGCAAGGAAAACGTAGGTCGGGATGGCCAGGGCCAGCGCGTTACGCGTGACGCCGCGCAGGTTCAACAAGACCAGGACGACGACGCCTGCCACCGCCATGACCGTCTGTCCCCCGGCCAACCCGGGAGCCAGGGCTATGACATAGTGGGCAGCGGCCGACACCGATACGGCGACCGTCAGGACGTAGTCCACCATCAGCGCCGAAGCGACGGTGAGGCCAGCAGAGTTGCCCAGGTTGCGGCGGGCAATCCCATAGTCGCCGCCGCCAGTGGGATAGGCGTGGACGGCCTGCCGGTAGGAAGCGATCACCACCAGCAACACCACGAGCACCGCAAGACCCACCCATGGGGAAACCGACACGGCGGCCAGCCCCGCCAGGGCAAGGGTCAGCAGGATCTCATCGGGTGCGTATGCCACCGAGGAGAGGGCGTTGGCGGAGAACACCGGCATCGCGATCCGCTTGGGCAGGGTCTGATGCCGTAGCCGGTCGTTGCGGAACGGCTTGCCCACCACGACCCGCTTGGCGGCTTCAAAGAAAGTCAGCACAGCCCACAGACTAGCGCGTTTCCGCCCGCGCAACTCCATTAGGCTGGGTGCAGCGGACGCAGTGCCCCATCAGGGGGGCGGCGCCGACAAGCAGGCTGGCAATCGGTTGGAACGGCAGGTAGTACGGGTGGCGCATTTTGTAATCATGGGGTGTGGCCGAGTAGGCGTCAGCCTCGCTCACACGTTGGATGAGTCGGGACACACCGTCGCAATCATCGACCAGGATGACCGCGCGTTCCGGAGGCTCAGGGGCTCCTTTGGCGGCCGCAAGGTTACCGGGGTTGGTTTTGACCGGGAGACCCTGAAAAACGCCGACATCGAGAACGCCTACGCCTTCGCCGCCGTGTCCAGCGGTGACAACTCCAATATCCTCGCCACCCGGGTGGCACGCGAGACATTCCATGTGCCCCACGTGGTGGCTCGAATCTATGATCCAGGACGCGCGGAAATCTACCAGCGGCTGGGAATCCCCACGGTGGCGGCCGTACGCTGGAGCGCCGATCAGGTGCTCCGCCGAATCCTGCCGGAACAAAGCATCAACGGTGACTTCAGGGAAACCTCGGGCCGCCTGATCCTGGGCGAGCTCTCGTTGCACGATGGCTGGCTAGGCCGATCCCTCGCCGATATCGAAGCGGCCTCGGGGATCCGAGTCGCCTACCTCACCCGGTTTGGGGAGGGCATGCTGCCCACCTCGGAGACCAGCTACCAGGAAGGTGACATTGTGCATGCAATGATGCAGACCGCCGCTACCGACGAAATAGGGCGCATTCTCGCCAAGAAACCAGTGGAGGAGTCCGAGTGAGGGTTGTCATCGCGGGCGCGGGAAGCGTGGGATCTTCGATCGCCAAGGAGCTGCTCTCCAACAACCACGAGATCTTGTTGATTGACGAGAAACCCGAGGTGATTGGCCGCAGCGGGCTCAAGGGCGCCAAATGGCTGATCGGCGATGCCTGCGAGTTGACCACCCTGAAGGATGCCCGACTGGATGAAGCCGACGTGGTGGTTTCTGCCACTGGCGACGACAAGGTGAACCTGGTGGTGTCGTTGCTCGCGAAAAGCGAGTTCGGGGTGGGCCGGACCGTGGGCCGGGTCAATAACCCGAAAAACGACTGGATGTTCGACGACTCCTGGGGCGTAGACGTCGCGGTCAATACTCCCCGTCTGATGACTGCGCTGGTTGAGGAAGCAGTCGAAATCGGCGACCTGGTCCGGCTACTGACCCTGCAGAGCGGTGTCACCTCGATCGTCGAGTTTACTGTCCCCCAGGAGTCCCCGATCGTGGGTCGGACGCTGGGCTCGCTGATCCTGCCCGAGGACTGCACGGTGGTGGCAATTTTGCGCGACGATGCGTCGATTACACCGAGCCCGGACGACGTCGTCGAACCCGGAGATGAGCTGTTCCTGATTGCCGCGATCGCCGCGGAGGATGCGCTCCGGAGTGTCCTGTTGGCGGTTCCTGGGGAATCCGGGGATCCCGACGACGGCGGGCAGATCGACGCCCCCGGCCTGCCTTAGCTGCGTTCGCGGGGTTCGCTGGACTCCTGCGGTTGGGCCGTCGGGCGGGATACGAGCCAGGCGAGCCATAGCCCGAGTGCGTAGAGCGGAAGCCCCATGATCAGCCGGGTAGTTCCGAGCGCCACGAAATTCTCCGCGAAGTAGAGGGGCATCTGCACGGCGAGGCGGAGGCCGAGGACAGTCACGATAATCCAGGTGGCGATGGTGTAGGCCCTGACCCGTTTGGGGTCTTTCCGCCATTCGACGCCTTCGCCGCGGATAAAGCCGAACAGGAGGCCGGCAATCGGCCAGCGGACCGCTATGGAGATGACCATTGCGATGATGTAGCCACCATTGGTGAAGAAACCGGGAACGAAGAAGTCCTCGGCATTCCCGGTGCGGCCGGCAACGAAGGCGCAGATCGCCACGCCGATCAGACCGGACAGCGCCTGCGTCAGGGGTGTCCGTGAAACCAACCGAATGATCGAGAAGATGGCTGCTACGCCGATGGCCGCGATCAGGGAGACCTGCAGGTCCTGGTTGATCGTGAACATGACGGTGAAGATCAGGCCCGGCAGGATGCTCTCAGCCAGCCCACGGACGCCGCCAATCGACTGCAGCACGTCGATCTGCCCGTCGTCGCTGCGCTGCACCCCGGATCGTGCGGCGTACTGACCGGCCAACTCGGCGGCGGTAGGACCCTGACGCGGGGCCGGGTTATCCCCAGACGGGGTGCTGGGGGGTGGGGTGGTACTCACTGCTGTGCCTCCGGACGGCCGATGATTTCATAGCGTGGGTTGTAGATCGTGGGCATCCCGTCCACCGGGCTGACCATTCCTTCGAAGGCAATCTGGGTTCCGGCTTCAATGCCCGGAACCCGGCGTTGCCCGATCCAGACCAGCCGCACCTGGGCGGACCGACGTCGTGAGGCGTGTACCCGACGCTCGAATCCGGCGGCCCCCGGCGGCGTGTCGTCGGAGACCACCGCAGCGAACTGGGGCGCTGCGCCCCGTGGAAGAATGGTGATCCGGGAAATGAAACCCCGTGCCCGGGCACGCCCCCGGCTGGGAAGCCCCGCCACCGTGGCCGAATGCGGGGTCACGCCGATCCCATCGAAGCCCGGGCGGTCAGCCAATGTGAGTGATCTCGGGCCCGCGCTTCAGCGGATCGGTGAGATCGGGCTTCGGCGCCGCAGCGGCAGCCGGTGATGCGGTGGCAGTCTCCTTGGGAAGACGAAGCTGCAGCAACTCACGTGGCGGCAACGGGTGATCTCCCCGGACCACTACAACGTTGCGGAAAAGTTCTTCCATCGGTGCGGCAGCCTCGCGGTTGATCGCCGCCGGTCCACCAATCACTCCGCGCAGGAACCATCGGGGGCCGTCCACTCCAATGAACCGGGCAACCCGGTACCCAGGCTGGCCATCGGGGGTTTGAGCCGGAAGTTTGGCCACCAACTCGGTGCCGAAGGAACCGACCCGGTCCTGGACCGTTCCGCCCTGCGCGCCGACCGAGACGCCGATCTGGGACCGAATCTCGTCCCAGAGGCCGTCGGTGCGTGGTGCGGCGAACACCTGCAACTGCAGGTTGGAACCGTTAAGGTCCAGGGTGACAGCGATTACCCGTTTGGTCTTCTCTTCCACCTCGAGCCGAAGCTGGAGACCCTCGGCTGCGCCGATACGCAGCGCTCCCAGGTCAATATATCCGGCGTCGGAGTCCTTCTCCGACACGTCAAACGGGCCGTTGCTCCGCGAGACGACTACGCCGGCAGCC
>NZ_ALPM01000103.1:0-1001 GCF_000294595.1 Arthrobacter sp. TB 23
ATGATGAGGCATCGGATTTTTGGGGAATGGCCTTCGTGCCCGGCGAGCGGGTGCGCTCCAGCGACGAACCTCCCGCCCTGACCGGCCAGCTCGGGCTCGCCGCCCCGGCCGGCCTTGACTCTGCCCAGGTGGTAGATGCGTTGAATGACGTCGCCGAGGCGCGGTCATGGCTCGATGCCCAGGAAGCGAAACTGGTCACCCGGATCCTGGACCTGCAAACCGAGCAAACCCGTTGCGGCCGCGGGGCGTTCGGGTTCGAGAAAACCCTGGCCGCAGCCGAGATCGGCGCCACGTTGCACCTGCCGGAGCGGACCGCCGGGTTCCTGGTCGAACACAGCACCCTGCTGACCCGCCACTACCCGGCCACGTTGAACGCGTTAGAGGACGGCAGACTCTCACGCCGCCATGCCTGGGCTGTTGTCGAAGAGGCCACAGACATGCCCGACACCGACCCCGCTCTGGCCGCCGCCTATGAAACCAGGCTGATCGCGTTGGCCGGTCAGACCACGGTGGCGAAGTTCTGCCGCCAGGCCCACCGGTTACGCGAAAAACTTCACCCCGAACCCATCAGTAGCCGGCACCGGAAAGCTCTCCGGGAACGCGAGGTGGTCCTGAACGGCGCCCACGACGGGATGGCCTGGCTCGCCGCGTACCTACCCACCGAACACGCGGCCGGGATCTTCCACCGGGTCGATACCGCAGCCCGGGCCTTGCAGGGCCCCGACGAGGCCAGGACTCTCACCCAGCTCAGGGCCGATGTTCTGGTGGATGTCCTCACCAGCGCCGGACCCACCGGACACATGCATGAAGCACCCGACCCCGCTGCTGACCCAGGCGCTCACCCTGGCACTGCCGCTGGTGCCCCTGGTGCTGACTCAGCTGCTGCCGCTGGGACCGACGCAGGAGACGGGACGAACAGCGGATCCAGTCAGCCGCGGGAGGCCAGCACGTTTTGGGGTGTGCAGGCGAAGGTGTTCGTCACCGTCCCGGTGATGACTCTC
>NZ_ALPM01000104.1:0-39127 GCF_000294595.1 Arthrobacter sp. TB 23
ATGATGAGGCATCGGATTTTTGGGGAATGGCCTTCGTGCCCGGCGAGCGGGTGCGCTCCAGCGACGAACCTCCCGCCCTGACCGGCCAGCTCGGGCTCGCCGCCCCGGCCGGCCTTGACTCTGCCCAGGTGGTAGATGCGTTGAATGACGTCGCCGAGGCGCGGTCATGGCTCGATGCCCAGGAAGCGAAACTGGTCACCCGGATCCTGGACCTGCAAACCGAGCAAACCCGTTGCGGCCGCGGGGCGTTCGGGTTCGAGAAAACCCTGGCCGCAGCCGAGATCGGCGCCACGTTGCACCTGCCGGAGCGGACCGCCGGGTTCCTGGTCGAACACAGCACCCTGCTGACCCGCCACTACCCGGCCACGTTGAACGCGTTAGAGGACGGCAGACTCTCACGCCGCCATGCCTGGGCTGTTGTCGAAGAGGCCACAGACATGCCCGACACCGACCCCGCTCTGGCCGCCGCCTATGAAACCAGGCTGATCGCGTTGGCCGGTCAGACCACGGTGGCGAAGTTCTGCCGCCAGGCCCACCGGTTACGCGAAAAACTTCACCCCGAACCCATCAGTAGCCGGCACCGGAAAGCTCTCCGGGAACGCGAGGTGGTCCTGAACGGCGCCCACGACGGGATGGCCTGGCTCGCCGCGTACCTACCCACCGAACACGCGGCCGGGATCTTCCACCGGGTCGATACCGCAGCCCGGGCCTTGCAGGGCCCCGACGAGGCCAGGACTCTCACCCAGCTCAGGGCCGATGTTCTGGTGGATGTCCTCACCAGCGCCGGACCCACCGGACACATGCATGAAGCACCCGACCCCGCTGCTGGACCGTGCGCTGCCGCCGGCGCTGACACTGGGACCGACCCCGGTGCTGCCGCTGACCAGGGCGGGCCGGGAACAGCGGACCCCGGATCCCGGACGAACACCAGCCCCAGTCAGCAGGGGGAGGCCAGCGTGTATTGGGGCGTGCAGGCGAAGGTGTTCGTCACGGTCCCGGTGATGACTCTCCTCGGCGGGGACACCCCGGGTGAGCTGGAAGGCTACGGTCCGATTGATCCCGAGACCGCACGGAAGCTCGCCGGGCACGCACCATCGTTCACCAGGATCCTCACCCACCCCTTCACCGGGGCCAGGCTGGGCGCTGATGCGACCACGTACCGGGTCCCGCAGGACCTGAAGGATGCGATCCGGGTCAGGGATGGGACGTGTCGGCATCCTGGGTGTAACCGGTTGGCGGTGTTCTGCGAACTCGACCACACCACACCCTGGTCCCAAGGCGGCAAAACGTCCTATTCAAACCTGGCGGCCCTGTGTAAACGCCACCACATGTTCAAAACCGAAGGCTACTGGCACTACCAACAACCCGACCCAGGGACCATCATCGCGATCTCGCCTGCCGGCGAAACCTACCTCACCCGACCAGACCCACCACCAGCACCACCAGCCGACATGCCCCCGCCCTTCTAGAAGCACCGCACCTACAGCCAGCAATGCCTTTTAGAAGCACCGCCCTTTTAGAAGCACAGCCCTGCTGGAAGCACCATCTTTCTGGGAGAACCATCTTTCCAGCCAGCACCGCCGGACTAGGGCGCCCCGACGCTGGTCACGGTGACCACGGCTGTGCCGGCCTCATCGGAGGCGGCCAGGTCGATGACCGCGTTGATACCCCAGTCATGGTTGCCGAACGGGTCCTTGAAGATCTGCCGGACCTTCCAGCTGCCGGGCACCTTCTCAATGATCAGCAGTGCGGGTCCGCGGGCCTCGGGCCCGTCGTCAATGTCCTCGTAGTCACCGAAGTAGCCGTCGAGGGCCTCTGTCCAGCGGTCCGCGTCCCAACCGGAACCACCATCCAGCGCGCCAAGGGCGACATCGTCCTCGTCGGCGAAAAGTTTGACTCGCTGGAACATCTCGTTGCGGACCATTACGCGGAATGCCCGCTCGTTGGAGGTCACCGAATCGGGTTCCGGTGGCAGTTCGAGAGCGGCCCCGCTGTCGGCGCGGCCTCCGGCGGCGAGCAGCTCCCATTCCTCCAGGAGGCTCGAATCGACCTGCCGGATCAGTTCGCCGAGCCACTCAATGATGTCGGTCAGATCCTCCCGCAGCGCCTCGGTAGGAACGGTCTGGCGCAATGCCTTATAGCAGTCGGCGAGATAGCGAAGCAGGATGCCCTCGGACCGGGTGAGCGAGTAGTAGGCAATGTACTCGCCGAAGTTCATGGCCCGCTCATACATATCCCGGACCACCGACTTGGGGGTCAGCTCGAAGTCGCCCAGCCAGGGCGCACCACTGCGGTAGACATCGAAGGCCTGGAACAGCAGTTCGGCCATCGGCTGCGGGTAGGTGACCTCCTCGAGGAGCGCCATCCGCTGGTCATAGTCGACCCCGTCGGCCTTCATGGCGCCAATCGCCTCGCCGCGCGCCGTTTTCTCCTGGGCGTTGAGGACCTGGCGGGGCTTTTCGAGGGTCGCTTCGATCACCGAGACGACGTCGAGCGCGTAGGTGGGGCTTTCGGGGTCCAGCAGTTCCAGGCTGGCCAGCGCGAAGGGGGAGAGCGGCTGGTTGAGGGCGAAGTTGGCCTGCAGGTGGACCTTCAGCCGGATGGTCCGGCCGTCGGCGTCGGGCTCGGGGAGCCGCTCGACAATTCCAGCGGTGACCAGCGACCGGTAAATGCCAATGGCTTTTCGGGTCAGCTGCAACTGGGAAGCCCGGGTCTCATGGTTTTCGTTGAGCAGACGTTGCGCCGCGGAGAACGGATTGCCGGGTCGCTCCAACAGGTTCAGGAGCATCGAGTGGCTGACGGCGAAACTCGACGTGAGCGCTTCGGGCGTACCNGGCGAGCCGCTCGTAGGTTGGTTTACCCCACGACACAAACCCGGTGGGTGGTTTCTTCCTGACCACCTGACGGAGCTTTTTCTGATCGTCGCCGAACTTCCCGACGGCTTTCGCCATGGCCCTCGTGTTCTCAACCACATGATCAGGTGCCTGCACGACGACGGTCCCCGCCGTGTCATAACCGGCCCGCCCCGCCCGGCCCGCGATCTGGTGGAACTCGCGGGCGTTGAGCAGCCGGGTGCGGACGCCGTCGTACTTGCTCAGTGCGGTCAGGAGCACCGTGCGGATGGGGACGTTGATCCCGACGCCGAGGGTGTCGGTGCCGCAGATGACCTTAAGTAGTCCCGCCTGCGCGAGCTGCTCCACCAGCCGACGGTACTTGGGGAGCATCCCGGCGTGGTGGATGCCGATGCCGTGCCGGACCAGTCGGTTGAGTGTCTTGCCGAACCCGGAGGAGAACCGGAAGGTCGCGATCAGGTCGGCGATCCTGTCCTTCTCCTCCCGGGAGCAGACGTTCACGCTCATCAGGTTCTGGGCGCGTTCAATCGCTTCGGCCTGGCTGAAGTGCACCACATACACCGGCGCCTGCCGGGTACTGAGGAGTTCTTCCAGCGATTCCTGAACGGTGGTCTCTACGTAGTAGAAGTGCAGCGGGATGGGCCGTTCGGCGCTGCTGATCGTGGTGGTCGTGCGGTCGGTGCGCTCGGTCAGCTCCTCCTCGAAACGGGTCATATCGCCGAGGGTCGCCGACATTAGCAGGAACTGGGCCTGGGGGAGTTCAAGGAGGGGAACCTGCCACGCCCAGCCGCGCTGCGGGTCGGAGTAGAAGTGGAACTCGTCCATGATGACGGTGCCGACGTCGGCCAGCGCACCTTCACGAAGCGCGATGTTCGCCAGGATTTCTGCTGTGCAGCAGATGATCGGTGCGTCCTGGTTGACCCCTGAATCACCGGTGATCATCCCGACATTCTCGGCACCGAAGGTCTCGCAGAGGGCGAAAAACTTCTCGGACACCAGAGCCTTGATCGGAGCCGTGTAGTAGCTGCGTTTCCCGCGGGCGATCGCATCGAAATGGGCTGCGACCGCCACCAGCGACTTCCCCGATCCGGTGGGCGTCGCGAGGATCACGTTGTTCCCGGAGACCAGCTCCAGCACAGCTTCATCCTGCGCCGGATACAGGCTCATTCCCTCGCTGGTCGTCCACTCGAGGAAGGCGCCGTAAACGTCGTCGGGCTGATCCGTGCCTGCGGGGAGGTGTTCCTGAATTCTCATAGGACTCCAGCCTATCCGTAGCTGCCTCACCGCCGGATACGCTGGAGTCATGCGATGGGATCCCACCCAGTATTCACTGTTCTCTGACCACCGGGGCAGGCCGTTCCTCGACCTGGTCGGTCGGGTCAACCATGCCGATCCGCGGGTGGTCGTCGATCTCGGGTGCGGGCCGGGGGACCTCACCCGGCTGCTGGCCGAACGCTGGCCCGACGCCGGGGTGCTGGGCATCGACTCATCCGCCGACATGGTGCAGCGCGCCAATGACCAAGCCGACCCGCCGCCGAACCTGCGGTTCGAGACCGGTGATATCCGAGACTTCTCACCCGCAGACGACGTCGACGTCGACGTCGTCGTCACCAACGCCGTCCTGCAGTGGGTGCCGGGTCAGGCCGAGCTGGTGCAGAAGTGGGCACGGGTGCTTCGTCCAGGTGCCTGGCTGGCCCTGCAGGTTCCTGGCAACTTCGGATCCCCGGCGCACACCTTGATGCGCGAACTGGCCGGATCGAACGCCTGGCGGGACCAGCTCGGGGGAGTGCTGAGGCATACCGACGTCGTGTCGGAGCCGGAGGAGTACCTGCGGATGCTCAGCGAGGCGCGCATGACCGCCGACGTCTGGGAGACCACCTACCAGCACGTCCTCACGGGACCCGATCCGGTGCTGCAATGGCTGAAGGGCACCGGATTGCGCCCGGTACTGAATGCGCTGTCCGACGACGACGCCGCGGCCTTCGTCGAACAGTATGCTGCCCTGCTGCGTGGAGCCTACCCCGAGGAACCTTGGGGGACAGTCTTCGGCTTCCGCCGGATCTTCGCCGTCGGCGTCAAGACCGGACGAAGTAGGAGCAAGGACCCCGCGGGATAGTTCCCGCCAGCCCTGAGCCGGGGGCCAGCCAACGCACCTGCACACAGGTGGACGGGAAGGTGGGTTCCGACGGCGGTGAGCCCGCCGGACGGCCGGTTTTACCAGCCGCGGGCGCGCCATTCCTCAAGCTGCGGGCGTTCAGCCCCGACGGTGGTGCCCTTCCCATGGCCGGGATGCACGACGGTGTCGTCCGGCAGATAGTCGAAGATCCGCTCGGACACGTCCTTGAGCAACGACTCAAACCGGGCGGCGTCGCCCTGGGTGTTCCCGATGCCGCCGGGGAACAGTGAATCCCCCGTGAACAGGTGTGCCGGGCCGTGCGGGTCGCGGTACAACAGGGCAACGCTCCCCGGTGTGTGTCCGCGCAACTTGATGGCTTCGAGGTCGAAGCCCTCGAAAGTGGCAGTATCCCCGTGCTCCAGCCGAACATCCGTGGGCACCGCTATGTCGGTGACGTCTTCCGTGCCGGCCGCAGTGCGCGCTCCCGTCTGCCCGACGACGTCGGCCAGCGCCCGAACATGGTCCCAGTGCGAATGGGTGGTGACGATCAGCGCCAGCTTCGGCTCAGCCGTGGTGTCTGTGGCGCCCTCGACAAGGAGCGCCATGATGGCGGGAGCGTCATCGGCGGCGTCAATCAGCACCTGTGCGCCCGTGGCCTTCGAGGTGAGCAGGTAGACGTTGTTGTCCATCTCGCTGACCGAGATCGAGCGGATGGTCAGATCCTGAAGAGTAAGCATGAACCCAGTCTAGGCACGCCGGTAAATGGGCAAAACTTTCGGGGCACAGGGGTGCATGGAACAATATGGGCATCAGCGGTCCGCCCGGGAAATGGTCGGACAACAGTGACGAGTGACAGAGACCGGAAAGGCCACAGTGAATCCAGGCGCAACAGGCAGCTCCGATGTCACCAGTTGGCTCCGCATTGACCAGGCAAGCTCTGTGCCACCCTACGAACAACTCCGCGTGCAGATCCTCGACGCCGCGAACAACGGATCCCTTCCCGTCGGGACTCGCCTGCCCCCCGTGCGCACCCTCGCCGGCCACCTCGGAGTAGCAGTCAACACCGTTGCCAGGGCGTATCGGGAACTGGAGCAGGCCAACATTGTGGTCACCCGGTCGCGGGCAGGAACCGTTGTCGCGGCGGCAGGAGATGAAGCACGGCAACGGGCGGCCGCAGCCGCCGACAAATACGCGGATGTGATCAAGGCCAACGGCCTCACCGAGGACGAGGCCGTTGCCTATCTGCGGGCCGCTCTGCGCCGTCGGTGAACATCGGGGGCCAACGCGCCGACGACACGCTGAAAACCAGCCGATCGAATATGTATTCGAACATGGTTTCAATTAGAGTGAATGGGTGTCTATTGCAACTTCGCTCGAATCTGAGTTTTCCGATCCCAAAATGTCGCAGGATCTTTCGCGTCTGATCGTCAAGGGAGCACGCGAGCACAACCTGCGCAACGTTGACCTCGACCTGCCGCGTGACGCGATGATCGTCTTCACCGGTCTCTCAGGGTCGGGGAAGTCATCCCTCGCGTTCGACACGATCTTCGCGGAAGGTCAGCGGCGCTACGTCGAGTCCCTGTCGGCCTACGCCAGGCAGTTCCTGGGTCAGGTGGACAAGCCTGACGTTGACTTTATTGAGGGTCTGTCGCCAGCGGTGTCCATCGACCAGAAGTCGACCAACAAGAACCCCCGGTCAACAGTCGGCACCATCACCGAGATTTACGACTACATGCGCCTCCTCTGGGCCCGCGTGGGACGCCCCCACTGCCCCACCTGTGGCGAACCGGTCGCCAAGCAGACCCCGCAGCAGATCGTCGACCAGCTGCTTGAACTCGAAGAGGGCACCCGATTCCAGATCCTCGCCCCCGTGGTGCGAGGCCGCAAGGGAGAGTTCGTCGACCTGTTCCAGGAGCTGACGGCCAAAGGCTACGCCCGCGCCCGTGTCGACGGCGAGGTCGTCCAGCTCTCCGATCCACCCAAGCTCGGCAAACAGTACAAACACACCATCGAAGTGATTGTCGACCGGCTGGTGGTCAAGGACGGCATCAGTCAGCGGCTCACCGACTCGGTGGAGACGGCGCTCAAGCTGGCCGACGGCCGGGTCCTCGCCGATTTCGTTGATCTTCCCGAAAAAGACAGCAAACGCGTCAGGGCGTTCTCCGAGCACCTGGCCTGCCCCAATGAGCACCCCCTGGCCATCGATGAGATCGAGCCACGCTCGTTCTCTTTCAACAACCCCTTCGGCGCGTGCCCCGTCTGCACCGGGATCGGCACCAAGCTTGAGGTTGACGAAGAGCTGGTCGTCCCCAACCCGGACCTGAGTCTGGCGGAAGGCGCCATCGCCCCCTGGTCGCTGGGCACCGCAACCCTCGAGTACTGGACCCGGCTGCTTGAAGGTCTCTCGAAAGAGCTGAACTTCAAGATGGACGTACCCTGGCACAAGTTGCCGGACCGCGCCCGGGAAGCAGCCCTGTACGGCAAAGATCACAAGGTGGTGGTGCAGTACAAGAACAGGTTCGGCCGGGAGCGCAAGTACAGCACCGGCTTCGAAGGCGCTGTGCAGTACATCCACCGCAAGCATCTCGAAACCGAATCCGACCACGCACGCGACCGCTACGAGGAGTACATGCGGCAGATCCCGTGCCCCGCGTGTGGCGGAGCCCGGCTGAACCCGGCCTCACTCTCGGTCCTGATCAACGGCAAATCCATTGCGTCGGTCGCAGCCATGCCAATGCGCGACTGCAGCGACTTCCTCAACAACCTGGTGCTCACCGGCCGTGAAGCCCAGATTGCCAGCCAGGTCCTCAAGGAAATCCAGGCCCGGCTGCAGTTCCTGCTCGACGTCGGACTCGAGTACCTGAACCTCGAACGCGCCTCCGGGACCCTGTCCGGCGGAGAGGCACAGCGCATCCGGCTGGCAACCCAGATCGGTTCAGGACTAGTGGGCGTACTCTACGTTCTCGATGAACCGTCAATCGGGCTGCATCAGCGCGACAACCGGCGGCTGATCGAGACGCTCGCCCGCCTCCGTAACCTCGGCAATACCCTGATCGTCGTCGAGCATGACGAGGACACCATCCAGGAAGCCGACTGGATTGTCGACATCGGCCCCGGCGCCGGCGAGCACGGCGGCGAGGTGGTCCACTCCGGTCTGCTTGAAGACCTCCTCACCAATGAGCGTTCCATCACCGGTGACTACCTCTCCGGTCGGCGGAAGATCGAGATCCCGAAGAAGCGCCGCAAGATCGACAAGTCCCGGCAGCTCAAGGTGGTCGGTGCACGCGAACATAACCTGACGTCCTTCGACATTGCGTTCCCGCTGGGCGTCCTCACCGCGGTCACGGGTGTCAGCGGGTCAGGGAAGTCCACCCTGGTCAACGAGATCCTCTACAAGGTGCTGGCCAACAAGCTCAACGGCGCCAAGCAGGTTGCCGGCCGGCACAAGCGGATCGATGGCCTCGAACACCTCGACAAAGTGGTCCACGTCGACCAGAGCCCGATCGGCCGGACACCCCGCTCCAACCCTGCCACCTACACCGGTGTCTTCGACAACATCCGGAAGCTGTTTGCCGAGACCACCGAGGCGAAGGTCCGGGGCTACCTCCCCGGCCGGTTCTCATTCAACGTGAAGGGCGGCCGCTGCGAAGCCTGCTCCGGCGACGGCACCCTGAAGATTGAAATGAACTTCCTCCCGGACGTATACGTGCCGTGCGAGGTATGTCACGGACAGCGCTACAACCGGGAAACGCTCGAAGTCCACTACAAGGGCAAGACCATCGCCGATGTGCTGAACATGCCGATCGAAGAGGGCGCCGAATTCTTCGCTGCGTTCAGCCCGATCGCGCGTCACCTCAACACGCTCGTCGAAGTGGGTCTTGGCTATGTGCGGCTCGGACAGCCGGCCACCACCTTGTCCGGCGGTGAAGCACAGCGCGTAAAGCTGGCCAGCGAACTGCAGAAGCGGTCCAACGGTCGCAGTATCTACGTTTTGGACGAGCCGACCACAGGTCTGCACTTTGAAGACATCCGGAAGCTGCTGCTAGTCCTGCAGGGGCTGGTGGACAAGGGCAACACGGTAATCACCATCGAACACAACCTGGATGTGATCAAGAGCGCCGATTGGGTCATCGACCTCGGGCCCGACGGCGGTTCGGGCGGCGGACAGATCATCGCCACCGGAACGCCGGAGCAGGTGGCCAAGTCGACCACCAGCTACACGGGCACGTTCCTCGCCGAGACACTCGGACGATAGACAGCATCCAACATATTCCGTGGGAGGAATGCAGTTTTCTGCTGGGCACCGGCTGTGGGAAACTTGGCCGGTGATGAACTACCGCCTGCTCGTGCTCTTTGACCTTGATGGAACTCTCGTCGACCCCGCAGGCGCCATCACCGGAGGGATCATCGGGTCCCTGGAAGCCCACGGACTGTCCCGGCCGTCCGAAGACATGCTGCGGAAGATGGTTGGTCCGCCGCTCGTGACGTCCCTGCGGGAGATCGCCGGGGTAAGCGAGGGCCAACTGGCATCGGTGATCACGCACTACCGGGAGGGCTATCGCACCCGGGGGATGGCCGCCAGCCGGCCCTACCCCGGCGTGGTCGGTGTGGTGGAGACGCTGCGCGCGGCGGGCCATCTGGTCGCCGTGGCGACCCAGAAGCCGCAGGGCCTCGCCCAGGAGCTCCTTGGCGTCCAACAGCTGGCCGGCCTGTTCCACTCCGTGCATGGGTCTCCCGATGAGGAACAGTCACCCGGTCCCGACGGCAAGACTCCAATCATCGCCGCAGCCCTGGCCCGGCATGAGGGCAGGTACGACGGCGCCATCATGATCGGCGACCGGTCCCACGACATTTCCGGAGCGGTGGCCAATGGGTTGGACTGTATTCCGGTGACCTGGGGGTTCGGGTCAGTCGAGGAGTTCAGCGTGGTGGGCGCCACCACGCCAGCCACCACCGCCGACGCGCTGCTGGAACTGATCCTGAAAAGGGTGCCGCAGGGGGTGGGGCATGGGAATCTATGACCTCACCCGGAGCAGCACCCGCGGACTGATCGCCGGGCTCTGCCGGCCAACCGTCGAGGGGCTGGACCAGGTGCCTGCCGCTGGGCCACTGATCGTCGCGGCCAACCACCTGTCCTTCCTGGACAGCGTGCTGATCCAGGCACTCATGCCCCGCCCGGTCGCCTTCTTCGCCAAGGCCGAATACTTCACTGGCCGCGGGATCAAAGGCAAAGCCATGCGGTCCTTCTTCGAAGGAGTCGGCTCCATCCCGGTAGAGCGCGGGCAGCAAGCCGCAAGTGTCCAGGCGCTGAAAACCCTTCACGAACTACTGGAAGGCGGCAATGGGATCGGCATCTACCCGGAGGGAACCCGGTCCCGGGACGGGCTGCTTTACCGTGGGCGCACCGGTGTCGGTTGGCTTGCGCTCACCACCGGCGCGCCGGTGCTACCCGTCGGGTTGATCGGCACCGAGAATCTGCAGCCAGCAGGCCAGAAACGCATCAAACCCCAACACTTCACCATGAAGATCGGCACGCCCCTGTACTTCGAGAAAACCGGACCTGGACACTCACTGCCCGCACGCCGACAGGTCACCGACACCATCATGGACTCGATCGCGGCGCTCAGCGGTCAGCAGCGCTCCACCAGCTACAACCAGAGTCCGGTGCTTGAATAATGGCCGATCCCCGTAGCTACCGGCCCCAAACCGGTGAAATCCCGGTCGACCCGGGTGTCTACCGGTTCAGGGACGAACATTCCCGGGTGGTCTATGTTGGCAAAGCCAAAAACCTCCGCTCCAGGCTGAACTCCTACTTCGCCAACCCGCAGGGCCTGCTGCCCCGGACCCGGGCGATGGTGTTCACTGCCGCGAGTGTGGAATGGACCGTCGTCGGCAGCGAGCTCGAAGCGCTCCAGCTTGAGTACACCTGGATCAAAGAGTTCAACCCCCGGTTCAACGTCATGTTCCGCGACGACAAGTCCTATCCCTACCTCGCCGTCACGATGGGGGAGAAGTATCCCCGGGTCCAGGTGATGCGTGGCGACCGCAGGAAGGACACCAGATATTTCGGACCCTTCTACCCGGCCAAGGCAATCCGGGAAACCGTTGACACCCTCCTGCGCGTCTTTCCGGTCCGTACCTGCAGCAGCGGCGTGTTCAAGCGTGCCGAACGCACCGGCCGTCCCTGTCTTCTCGGGTACATTGACAAGTGCTCGGCCCCCTGCGTCGGCCGGATCAGTCCCGAGGAGCACCGCGACCTCGCGGCACAGTTCTGTGACTTCATGGGCGGCCAGGCCACCCGGTTCATCGTGGACCTGGAAAAGCGGATGGCCGCCGCCGTCGCCGAGCTCGATTACGAATCCGCAGCACGGACCCGAGACGACATTGCCGCCCTGAAACGGGTGTTCGAGCGCAACACCGTGGTCCTGTCCGAGGACACCGACGCCGACATTTTCGCTCTGAAGGAAGACGAGCTGGAGGCTGCCGTCCAGGTGTTCCACGTCCGCGGTGGCCGGATCCGCGGCCAGCGCGGCTGGATGGTGGAGAAGGTCGAGGACATGGGCACCGCCGATCTGGTGGAGCACCTGCTGCAGCAGGTCTACGGCGACGGCAGCAGCAGCAACAACCAGATCCCCCGCGAAGTGCTCGTCCCCGAGCTGCCCAGCAACGCCGACGAGATGTCTGTCTGGCTCGCCGGCCTCCGCGGCGCCCGGGTGGACCTGCGGGTTCCCCGCCGCGGCGACAAGGCAACCCTGCTCGGCACCGTCGAACAAAACGCTGCCGACGCCCTCCGACTCCACAAGAGCCGGCGGGCAGGTGACCTCACCACCCGCTCCGCGGCCCTTCAGGAACTACAGGAGGCCCTCGACCTGCCGCAACCCCTGATGCGGATCGAATGTTTCGACATTTCCCACGTCCAGGGCACCAACGTGGTCGCGTCGATGGTCGTCGTCGAGGACGGGCTGCCCCGCAAGGCCGACTACCGCAGGTTCTCCATCACCGGCGACGCCGCCCGCGACGACACTGCCTCGATGTACGACGTGATCCAGCGCCGCTTCCGCAACTACCTCGCCGAGAAGACCGGTCCGGTGCCGCAGGGCATGAACTCCGAGGACGACGGCGGTGGCAACAGCAGCGGCAGCGGCGACAGCAGCGGCAGCAACAACAACGCCGGCATCAACAGCGGCGCCACCGTGCCACGCGCCGACACCACCACTGCCACGACCAGGCAGAAATTCGCCTACCCACCGAACCTGGTGGTGGTCGACGGTGGCCAGCCGCAGGTCCATGCGGCCGCCCGTGCGTTGAAAGACCTGGGCATCGACGACGTCTTCGTGATCGGGTTGGCTAAACGCCTTGAAGAGGTCTGGCTGCCCGACAGCGACTTCCCGGTGATCCTGCCGCGCGCCTCGGAGGGCCTGTTCCTGCTGCAGCGCATCCGGGACGAGGCGCACCGATTCGCTATCGCCTTCCACCGGCAAAAGCGGGGCAAGTCGATGACCGCCTCAGCACTCGATTCGGTTCCCGGTCTCGGTCCGTCGAAGAAAAAATCGCTGCTGGCGCACTTCGGGTCGGTCAAAAAAATTCGTGCCGCCTCCCTTGCAGAGCTGCAGGCAGTGCCGGGAGTGGGGCCGTCCCTTGCCGAAACATTGCAGCGTACTCTCGCGCTGGCCGTCACCGACGGCTCGACGGCGGCAGTCGCACCAGCGGTGAATATGGCCACCGGCGAAATCCTCGATTCTTAGCTAGGGTAGAGGGTGGGGAAGACCTGTTTGAGCCATGATTAACAGCCAGGATGGAAACACGCAATGACTGAGGGCGACGACAGCCTTACTCCGATCAAGCCTGACGAATCGGAGCTGCTGGTGGTGACCGGAATGTCCGGCGCTGGCAGGAGCACCGCCGCCAACGCACTGGAGGATCACGGCTGGTATGTGGTGGAGAATCTTCCCCCACAGATGCTGAGCACCCTGACCGACCTTGTCGCGCGGATGCCGCAAACCATTCCCAAGCTCGCCGTCGTCGTCGACGTCCGCAGCCAGGAGCTGTTCCATGACATTCGCAGCTCCCTCGAGGCGCTGCGCATCTCGGGCGTCAACTACCGGGTCCTCTTTCTTGACGCTGCCGATGACACACTGGTCCGCCGGTTCGAGCAGGGGCGCCGGCCCCACCCTCTCCAGGACGAAGGGCGGATCCTCGACGGAATTGCCGCCGAACGTGAGGTGCTCAAGCAGCTCCGGGAGGCATCCGACCTGGTGGTTGACACGTCGGAACTGAACGTGCACGCCCTCGCCACCACGATCACCGAGCTTTTCTCCGAGTCCGGCCCAATTGTCCTGCGGATCAATGTGATGAGTTTCGGCTTCAAATACGGGCTGCCCGTCGACGCGAACTACGTGGCCGATGTGAGGTTCATTCCGAACCCGCACTGGGTGCCGGCCCTCAGGCCCCAGACCGGGCTGGACCAGCCTGTGAGCGATTATGTGATGGGTGCCACCGGTGCAGCGGACTTCGTGGACCGGTTTGTCCACGCCCTCGAACCCGTGCTTGAGGGCTACCGGCGCGAGAATAAGCACTACGCCACCATCGCCATCGGCTGCACCGGTGGAAAGCACCGGTCGGTGGCCGTGACCGAAGAGATCGCGAAGCGGCTGGCGCAACAACCCCGGCTGCAGGTCACAGCCCACCACCGCGATCTGGGTAGGGAATAGTGGCGCTGCTCACCGGGTCGCTTCCCATGCTGCCGGCGGCGGCAGCCAACCGACGCGGGTCGGGTCCGCAGGACAACGCGCCCTCGGTGGTTGCCCTCGGCGGCGGCCATGGGCTGTCGTCGTCGCTCTCGGCGCTCCGCCTGCTCACCTCGGAACTCACCGCGGTGGTCACAGTGGCCGACGACGGCGGCTCCTCCGGCAAGCTGCGCGAGGAACTGGGTGTGCTGCCGCCCGGCGATCTCCGGATGGCTCTGGCCGCCCTCTGCGACGACACTGACTGGGGCCGAACCTGGCGGGACGTCATGCAGCACCGGTTCACCTCGAAGCACGGCGCCGATGGGTCCCTCGACAACCATGCCCTGGGCAACCTGTTGATCGTCACCCTGTGGGAACTCCTCGGGGACCCGGTGGCGGGCCTGCAATGGGCTGGTGCACTCCTCGGGGCCCGGGGGCGGGTCTTGCCGATGGCGAGTGTGCCGCTGACCATCGAAGGCGATGTGCTCTCGGAGGTGGACGGTTCACTGCGGTTGCGCACCGTCAGCGGCCAGTCCCAGCTGGCAGTGGCGGGCAGCGCCGGAAACGTCAATAATGTCCGGTTGCTCCCTGCCGGTGCGCCAGCCTGCGTTGACGCGCTCACCGCGGTCGAACTGGCCGACTGGGTTATTCTCGGGCCCGGCTCCTGGTACACCTCCGTCCTCCCACACCTGCTCCTGCCCGAACTCCGGGAAGCCCTGTGCAGCACCACCGCCAAGCGGTGCCTGACCATGAATCTCAGCAATGAGACGAAGGAAACCGTCGGCATGTCAGCGGTGGACCACCTTGAGGTCATCAGGCGGTACGCCCCCGAGTTCACGGTCGACGTTGTCATCGCCGACCCGACGGTCATTGGCAACCGCGACGAGTTCGTGGCCGCCGTCGCCGAGATGGGAGGCCGCGCAGTGTTGGGTAAGGTAGGTTCTTCAACGGGCAAACCTGTTCATGATCCCCTGCGTCTCGCGACTGCGTTTCATGACATGTTTGGTGAAAACTAATCGATCTGAGGTTGTATTTGTGGCGCTGACTGCGGACGTAAAAGAGGAGCTGTCGCACCTCTCTGTCAAGAAGTCATCGGTTCGCAAAGCCGAGGTGTCGGCTCTGCTGCGTTTTGCCGGCGGCCTGCACATCATCTCTGGCCGAATTGTCATCGAAGCCGAGGTTGACCTCGCTTCCACGGCCCGGCGGCTGCGCACCACCATCGCCGAGGTGTACGGGCACAACAGCGAAATCATCGTGGTCTCCGGAGGCGGCCTGCGTCGCGGCAACCGCTATGTGGTGCGGGTGGTGCGCGACGGCGAATCCCTCGCCCGGCAAACCGGGCTGCTCGACAACCGGGGCCGACCCGTGCGTGGTTTGCCCTCGGCGGTCGTCAACGGATCAACTGCCGACGCCGAAGCGGTCTGGCGGGGCGCGTTCCTGGCACACGGCTCGCTCACCGAACCGGGCCGCTCCTCGTCCCTGGAGGTCACCTGCCCGGGCCCTGAATCCGCGCTGGCCCTGGTGGGTGCCGCACGCCGCCTGGGCATCGCAGCCAAGGCACGCGAGGTCAGGGGAGTGGACCGGGTGGTGATCCGGGACGGCGACACCATCGCCGCTCTGCTGACCCGCATGGGTGCCCATGACGCGCTGATGGTCTGGGAGGAACGCCGGATGCGCAAGGAAGTCCGGGCCACCGCCAACCGCCTGGCGAACTTCGACGACGCCAACCTGCGGCGGTCGGCGCAGGCCGCCGTTGCCGCCGGCGCACGCGTTGAACGCGCCCTGGAGATCCTCGGCGAGGGTGTCCCCGATCACCTCAAGTATGCGGGCGAGCTGAGAGTCGCCCACAAGCAGGCGAGCCTTGACGAGCTGGGCGGCCTGGCCAACCCGCCCATGACCAAGGACGCCATCGCAGGCCGGATCCGGCGGTTGCTTGCGATGGCCGACAAGCGTGCCATCGAAATTGGAATACCGGGAACCGAAGCCAATGTGACAGCCGACATGCTGGACGAGTGAATCTCTGCATAGGATGGAAGCGGCACAGGAATACCGCTGACAACGGCGGGGTTCCATGCCTTAGTGAACCAACTACGGTGTCTGACCGGCTGGAGTGCCAAATCACCCGCTGTGTCGGACCGACCTGGAGGAATTCGTGAGCGAGTACGTACTGCCCGAACTGAACTACGATTACGCTGCCCTGGAACCGCACATCTCCGCGCGCATCATGGAGCTCCACCACAGCAAGCACCACGCCGCCTACGTCAAGGGCGCCAACGACGCGATGGCCCAGCTGGCTGAGGCCCGCGAAAAGGGCGACTTCGGAAACATTTCGAAGCTCTCCAAGGACCTCGCCTTCCACACCGGCGGCCACATCAACCACTCAGTCTTCTGGAACAACCTCTCCCCTGACGGCGGTGACTCGCCGGAAGGTGAGCTCGCAGCCGCCATCGATGACGCCTTCGGTTCGTTTGACAAGTTCCGCGCCCAGTTCAGCGCCGCTGCCCTTGCCCTTCAGGGCTCCGGGTGGGCCTTCCTCGCCTACGAGCCGATCGGTGGCAACCTGGTCATCGAGCAGCTCTACGATCAGCAGGGCAACGTAGCGGTGGGCACCACGCCGCTGCTGATGCTGGACATGTGGGAGCACGCCTTCTACCTGGACTACGTCAACGTCAAGGCCGATTACGTCAAGGCCTTCTGGAACATTGTGAACTGGCCGGACGTCGCCAAGCGCTTCGCAGCAGCCCGCGCCTCGGCCACTTCCCTGATCGTGGTCGGCTAGCACCCAGGCACAGCGCCCCCTGGGGCGTAGTCGGGACGCCGCCCAGCGCGGCGGCGTCCCAAACCCCAATCCCCAATACAGTTCAAGGAGATATAACAAGTGACTACTCGTGTAGGAATCAACGGCTTCGGTCGAATCGGGCGCAATTTCTTCCGCGCTGCCCTGGAACAGGGTGCCGACCTGGAAATCGTTGCCGTCAACGACCTGACCAGCCCAGAGGCGCTCGCCCACCTCCTCAAGTACGACTCCGTCACCGGTCGCCTCGCCGCGACGGTCGAGGTCAAGGACGGCAACATTGTGGTGGACGGGAAGTCCATCAAGGTTCTCGCCGAGCGTGACCCCGCCAGCCTGCCGTGGAAGGACCTCGGAGTGGACATCGTCATCGAGTCCACCGGTTTCTTCACCAAGGCATCCGCAGCGCAGAAGCACATCGACGCCGGCGCCAAGAAGGTCATCATCTCGGCTCCCGCCACCGACGAAGACTTCACCGTTGTCCTGGGCGTCAACGACGACCAGTACGACGCCGAGAACCACCACATCATTTCCAACGCCTCCTGCACCACGAACTGCCTCGGCCCACTGGCCAAGGTGCTGAACGACAGCTTCGGTATCGAGCGCGGCCTGATGACCACCATCCACGCCTACACCGCGGACCAGAACCTGCAGGACGGTCCTCACAACGACCTGCGCCGTGCCCGCGCCGCAGCGATCAACATGGTCCCCACCTCGACCGGCGCCGCGAAGGCCATTGGCCTGGTGCTGCCCGAGTTGAAGGGGAAGCTCGACGGCTACGCCATCCGCGTTCCGGTCCCCACCGGCTCGGCCACCGACCTCACTGTTACGGTGTCGCGCGAGGTCACCGTTGAGGAAGTCAACGCCGCCTTCAAGGCAGCCGCCTCGGAGGGCAAGATGAAGGGCTACCTCACCTACACCGATGCACCAATCGTGTCCTCGGACATTGTGGGCGACCCATCATCCTCGATCTTCGACTCAGGCTTGACGAAGGTCATCGGCAACCAGGTGAAGGTCGTGGGCTGGTACGACAACGAGTGGGGCTACTCAAGCCGCCTCGTTGACCTGACCAGCATCGTCGCCTCCAAGCTCTCCTAGCACCGAAGGACCGAAGTGGCCTCCTCTCTTGATGACCTCCTGCGTACCGGCGTCAGTGGACGCACAATCCTGGTCAGGTCGGACCTGAACGTCCCGCTTGACACCTCGGGGGCAACCCCACGGGTGACCGATGATGGCAGGCTTCAGGCCTCCCTACCGGTACTGCGGAAGTTGACGGGGGAGGGGGCCGCAGTCATTGTGATGGCTCACCTGGGCCGCCCCAAAGGCGCCCCTGACGAGCGGTATTCGCTGAAACCCGCGGTGGATCGGCTGGCGGAACTGGCTGATTTCACCGTCACCCTGGCCGCCGACACCACGGGGAAGGACGCCGCGGAACACGCGGCCGCGTTGACCGGTGGAAGCGTTCTGGTGCTGGAGAACGTCCGCTTCGACGCGCGGGAAACCAGCAAGGACGACGCCGAACGGCAGGCGTTCGCAACCGAACTGGCAGCACTGACCGGCGACAACGGTGCCTATGTGAACGACGCGTTCGGTGCCGTGCACCGGAAGCACGCCAGTGTCTACGACATCGCGGCGCTGCTCCCGTCCTACCAGGGCGACCTGGTGAAGACCGAGGTTGACGTCCTGCAGCGCCTCACCGGGGAACCGGTGGCCCCGTTCGTCGTGGTGCTGGGCGGTTCCAAGGTGTCCGACAAGCTCGCAGTGATTGAAAACCTCCTGGGTACCGCGGACCGGATCCTCGTCGGCGGTGGCATGGTGTTTACCTTCCTCGCTGCGCAGGGGTATTCGGTCGGTGCGAGCCTGCTTGAGGACGACCAGATCGACGTCGTCAAGGGATACCTGGACCGTGCCGAGAAGGCCGGTACCGAATTTGTCCTCCCCACCGACATTGTGGTGGCCGAACGGTTTGCTGCCGACGCCGCGAACGAGACCGTACCCGCCGACGCCATGGAGGAAAGCTCATTTGGTGCTGGCGGGCTGGGGCTCGACATCGGACCGGCTTCCGGTGCGGCTTTCGCCGCGTCAATCGCCACCGCCGGCACAGTGTTCTGGAACGGCCCCATGGGGGTCTTCGAGTTCGACGCGTTTTCTGCCGGTACGAAGGCCGTCGCGCAAGCACTCACCGAAGCCACCACCCGCGGTGCGCTGACGGTTGTCGGGGGCGGCGACTCCGCTGCGGCAGTCCGATCACTCGGCTTCACCGATAACCAGTTTGGCCACATTTCGACCGGCGGAGGTGCCAGCCTTGAGTACCTTGAAGGCAAGGAACTCCCCGGACTGACAGCCCTCGGGCAGTAGGAGAAGCACTCATGACTTCCTCAACCAACGGCAAGTACGACCGCCGCCCCCTGATTGCAGGCAACTGGAAAATGAACCTGGACCACGTCCAGGGCATCACGCTCCTGCAGAAGCTCGCCTGGACCCTCGACGACGCCAGCCATGACTATCAGCGGGCCGAGGTGGCTGTCTTCCCGCCGTTCACCGATCTGCGCGGGGTGCAGACCCTGGTCCGCGGCGACGACCTGCAGACCGTCTACGGTGGCCAGGACCTTTCCCCCCACGATTCCGGTGCCTACACTGGGGACATTTCCGGGCAGTTCCTGGAGAAGCTCGGCTGCACGTACGTCCTCGTGGGACACTCCGAGCGCCGGGCCATCCACCAGGAGAGCGATGAGCTGCTCAACAGCAAGGTGAAGGCGGCCTTCAGGCACAACCTCACCCCAATCCTGTGCGCCGGCGAAGGGCTTGAAGTCCGACAGGCCGGGAATCACGTGGAACACACCCTCAGCCAGCTGCGCGCCGGAATCGATGGGCTCACGGCGGAGCAGGTTGGCCAGCTGGTGGTCGCCTACGAACCAGTCTGGGCCATCGGCACCGGGGAAGTTGCCGGACCTGACGATGCGCAGGAGATGTGCGCCGCGCTGCGAGCCGAACTGGGCTCACTTTATGACGCCGAGACGGCGGGGAAGGTCCGTATGCTCTACGGCGGATCGGTCAAGGCCGCCAACGCCGGGGCCATCCTGAAGGGCAAGGACGTCGACGGCTTGCTGGTCGGTGGTGCCAGTCTGGACGCCGCCGAGTTTGCTAGTATTGTCAGGTTCGAACATCTCCTGGTCACTGACTAAGACCGCTTCGACCCGAGACTGCGCCCGGCGCAGGTCGACTACGCACGTCAGTTACCCCTGAAAGGCCACTGTGGACATTCTCCGAATCATTTTGTTGGTTCTCCTTGCCATCTCAAGCGCCCTGCTTGTCCTGCTCATCCTGCTGCACAAGGGTCGTGGGGGTGGCATGTCCGACATGTTCGGCGGCGGTATGACCACCAGCATGGGATCATCGGGCGTGGCGGAACGCAACCTCAACCGGTTCACCGTGGCGCTGGGACTAACCTGGGGCGTCGTCATCGTGGCGCTCGGCCTGATCCAGCGCTTCGCCGAGTAGCTAGCATTCCACGGCTGACCGGTCCACAGGGCAGCCCAACAGTATTGTGAATTCCCGCGTTAGCCGCCATACCCAGAGTTGAGCTTTGGGCGTAGACTGGCCCCGTTGTCGGAGCCTAGTCCAGGAGCAATCCATGGTTAACGCGGGAAACGCATTTAAAGGCACACGGATCGGAACTGAGTCATACGGGGGGATGGCCGGCTGGCAGGCCGAATCCGGAAGACGCCCTGCAGTGGTGGACCACACCGTGGTCAGCTATTGGTGTGTCGAGAACCACGAAACAAGACCGACCTTCGCGAAGCTGCACGACGACGAGATTCCCGAGGTTTGGGAATGCGGTCGCTGTGGGCGCGCGGCGGGCAGGCTGCCGGGGGTGGAACCGCTGGTGGACGGGGTAGAGCCGTACAAGAGCCACCTCCAATACGCCAAGGAGCGACGCACCGAAGAGGAAGCAGCGAACGTCCTTGAGCAGGCGTTGCGCAACCTCAGGTCCCGCAGGGTTGGCCTGCGGGGCGGTCTGGCAACCTAAGCGGCACGCTTCTAGTCGACACGGTCCTAGTCGACACTGTCCTCGTCGTTGCCGTTCTAGTCGACACTGTCCTCGTCGTCGGGGTCGTTGCTTTCAATGAGCCGATCAGGAAGCTGCGCTGCGGCTTCCTGATCGATCAGCCAGAGTGTCTTACGCCGCCCCCGGGCTCCGGACGCGGGAACCTGTGCGGGGCCCGCGCCGGCCAGTGCAAGTCCGACAGCGCCAGCCTTGTCCTGGCCACCCGCAGCAATCCAGACCTCCTCGGCCGAATTGACCGCCTCAAGGGTTAGCGACATCCTCAGTGCCGGCGGTTTAGGTGCGTCAGCGACACCCACAACGGTCTGCTCCTTGGTGCGGATTCCGGGCATTTCAGGGAACAGCGACGCGATGTGAGCGTCCGGACCCACGCCGAGGAGCAGCACATCGAACCGGGGGAGCCGGCCATCCTGACCGTCGGCGTCGCCCGCCAGGTCCTGTTCAGCCGCTGCGGCGTCGAGTAGCCGAGTCGCATAGTCGGCTGCAGCCGCATCCTGATCGGGGAAATCATCGCTGGAGCCGAACTCATGAATCTGGGATTCGGCGAGGCCCAACTTGCCCAGCAGCGCCTGCCGCGCCTGTACCGCGTTGCGGTCCGGGTCCGAGGCACTGAGGAACCGTTCGTCTCCCCACCAGAAATCGACCCTGCTCCAATCCACCGCCGAGCACGCCGGTGACGCAGCGACCGCGGCAAGTGTCGCAGTACCGAGGGACCCACCGGTCAGCACGACGGTGGCGGAGCCGCGTTCGTTCTGGACGTCAACCAGTCTGGTGATCAGACGGGCGGCAACGGTGGCCGCGAGCAGGGTTGAATCGGGGTGGATACTTACTTTGGGGTCAGCGTTCACTGGGACGCACACTCCTTAGGTTGGTCCGTGCGAGCCCCTCCGTGATGACCTCGCCGAATACCTCATCCGGGTCGAGTCGGCGGAGCTCTTCTGCGAGACAGTCTTGCAGGCTGCGCCGCGGCAACGAAATCCGCTGCACGGGCTGGCCTGGTTGGTACAGTTCAGCAATTGCGGCGTGGGGCCGGTTCAGTTCGACGTCCCCGGCGGGCCGGGAGAGCCTTACCCGGCGGAGTCCGGTCCCGGCGGGCCCCGCAGCGATGGTCACGGGGGAGTCGAGCGCCAGGGTGAGCCATGCGGCGAGGAGCACCGTGCTCGGCGAATCCTCGGCCCCCTCCACCGTGACGGCGGTGATGGGGGAGGCATCCAGCTGGTCGAGGACTGCCGCGAGCTGGATTCGCCAGTTGGTGAGCCGGGTCCAGGCCAGATCGGTGTCACCCGCCGTATAGGTTTCACGGATGGTTGACAGTGCGCCCACCGGATCTGGCTCATTGGCCGAATCCGTAATCCGGCGATGGGCGATGCTCCCGATCGAGGTGCGGGCCGCGTCGGCCGGAGCACCGTGCGGCCACCAGGCCACGATGGGGGCGTCGGGCAGGAGCAGCGCTGAGACGAGGGACTCGTTTTCCTCGGCGAGTTGCCCATACCCCTTGAGGACGATCACCTCGGAGGCACCCGCGTCCCCGCCCACCCGAATCTGGGCGTCGAGTCGGGTAGCTTCGGCAGCGGATCCGAGGGCGAGCACGATAATCCGGCAAGGGTGTTCCCGGCTGGCCAGGTTCGCGGCGAGGATCGCATCCTCCTCGTTACCGGAGCTGGTCACCACCACCAGGGTGAGGACCCGGCCCAGGGCAACGACCCCGCCCTTGTCCCGCAGGGTCATGATCTCCTTGGACACTTTCGACGTGGTGGTGTCCGGCAGTTCAACGATCATGGCCTGCGCCACGTCCTTCCATCGCGCGCGAGGAGCTCGTCAGCTGACGCTGGGCCCCAACTTCCCGGGACATACTTTTCCGGCTGGTCCCCAAGGGCCGCCCAGTACTCCTCGAACGGGTCGAGGATCTTCCAGGACAGTTCGACTTCTTCGTGCCGCGGGAACAGGGGTGGCTCACCCAGCAGAACATCGAGGATGAGCCGCTCGTAGGCTTCAGGGCTGGATTCGGTGAAGGAGTGGCCGTAGCCAAAGTCCATCGTGACGTCCCTGACCTCCATCTGGGTGCCCGGCACCTTGGAGCCAAACCTGATCGTGGCGCCCTCATCCGGTTGCACCCTGATCACCACGGCGTTCTGGCCAAAGTCATCCTCGGCGTGGTCCCTGAACAAAAGGTTCGGTGCGCGCTTGAAGACGACGGCGATCTCGGTCACCCGGCGTCCCAGGCGCTTACCGGCCCGGAGGTAGAACGGTACGCCGCTCCACCTCCGGGTGTGAATGTCCAGCCGGATGGCCGCAAAACTTTCGGAAGTGGAGTGCTTCGGAATGCCCTCCTCCTCAAGGAAACCCTTGACCTGCTCCCCGCCCTGCCAGCCCGCGTCGTACTGACCGCGCGCTGAGGACCCAGACAGGTCGTCCGGCAACTTGACGGCTGCGAGGACCTTTTCCTTTTCGGCCCGCAGGTCATTGGCGTTGAAGGAAATCGGTTCTTCCATCGCGGTGAGCGCCAACAGCTGCAGCAGGTGGTTCTGGATGACGTCGCGGGCCGCCCCGACGCCGTCGTAATACCCGGCCCGGCTGCCGATGCCAATATCCTCGGCCATGGTGATTTGCACGTGGTCAACATATTTGGCGTTCCACAACGGTTCGAAGAGCTGGTTGGCGAACCGGAGAGCAAGGATGTTCTGGACCGTCTCCTTGCCAAGGTAATGGTCAATCCTGAACACGGCGTCCGGTGGAAACACCTGCTCAACAACCCTATTCAGCTCACGTGCCGACTGCAGGTTGTGGCCGAACGGCTTCTCGATCACCACCCGCCGCCACTGTCCTTCGCCGGGCTGCGCCAGGCCGTGCTCGGAGAGCTTCTGGCACACCAGCTCGAAGTCCTTCGGGGGGATGGACAGGTAGAACGCATGGTTGCCGCGGGTGCCGCGACTGGAGTCCAGTTCGGCCAGAGTCACTTCGAGGCGGCCGAAGGCGTCGTCGTCGTCGAAATTGCCCTGCACAAACCTGATGCCTGCCGAGAGCTGTTCCCAGACCGTCTCATCGAACGGGGTGCGCGAATACTGGGTGACGGCTTCCCGCACCTCCTCAATGAACCGCTCATCGTCCCACTCCCTGCGGCCGAACCCGATGAGGGCGAAACTGGGGGGCAGCAAGCCACGGTTGGCAAGATCGTAGATCGCCGGCATGAGCTTTTTACGGGCGAGGTCGCCGGTGACGCCGAAAAGCACCAGGGCGGATGGTCCGGCGATGCGGTTCAACCGCCGGTCGCGGGGATCCCGCAGCGGGTTAGCCGGCCGGGCCTCTGCAGAATCGTGCACTATGCGGTACCGCTTTCAGTGGTTGCCCGCTGGCCGGCAGCCCCGCCCGAAAGGTGGGTAATCACCTGGCTGAGCTGTTCCAGGCCCGCGGCGCGGTCAGCGAGATGGAGACGAAGGACGGGACGTCCCTTGCCGGCGAGAACCTGGGCGTCGCCCGCTGCCTGGGCGGTGATCAGTTCCCCGAAGGTGAACGGACGGTCCGGGATGGCCAGATCCTCGGCTGCTGCACCGGTAATGGACAGGAAAACGCCCTGTGCCGGGCCGCCCTTGTGGAACTGACCGGTGGAATGCAGGAAACGCGGGCCCCAGCCGAACGTGACCGGTCGGGAGGTGAGCGAGGCCAGCGGTGACCTGATGCCCTCCAACGAGGCCTGCTCGGACCGGTCCAGGTAAGCCTGGACCGACAGGTAGCCGTCCGGCGCCAGGCTGGAGAAGAGGCGCTGCAACGCATCACCGAGGGTGCTCGCCTCACCCAGCAGACCACTGTCGGCGCGAATCTCGACTGCGCCGTCCACGAAGTTGGCCGGCGCAGTTTCGGGCTGTTCGTCGAGCAACCCCCGCGCCGCAACCTTCGCCGCCTCAACATCGGGCTGGTCGAAGGGGTTGATGCCCAACAGTCGCCCTGCCACTGCTGTAGCGAACTCCCACACGAGAAGCTGGCTGCCGAGGCTCCCGCTCACGGTCACCTGGTTCCCAACCGGCTCCACGTCGGCGTCGGGCGCGGTCAGACGGACGGTGAGGACGTCGTCGGCGGCGGTAACAATCTCCGGAGCACCCTCCTCGGCGACGACCGGGAGCACCCCGGTGCCGAGCTTGCCGGTGGATTCCGCGATCAGCTGCTCGGCCCAGTCGGCCAGACCGGGAATGCCTGACGCCTCATCGGCGAAGACGATCTTGTCCCGCAGCGGGTTGGTGGCGCCCAACACCGCGCCGAGCCGCAACCCAATGTTGGTCGGGTCGTCGTCGCCCAGGAACTCGGCGGTTTCCTCGGCTGCGTCGAGGAGGGCGTCGAGGTCGACGCCGGCTAGGCCCGATGGCACCAGACCGAAAGCGGTGAGCGCCGAATACCTGCCGCCAACATTCGGGTTGGCGTTGAAGACCGCGCGGTAGCCGGCCTCGCGGGCTGAACCGTCCAGCGGTGATCCCGGGTCCGTCACGATAACCACCCGGGTGAGCGGATCAATGCCGGCGGCAGTGAACGCTGCCTCGAAGATTCTCCGCTGCGAGTCAGTTTCGACGGTCGAACCCGACTTGGACGACACCACGACAGCTGTCTCGGCCAACCGGTCCTCCACCGTCCGGCGCACCTGATCCGGGTCGGTTGAGTCGAGCACTGTCAGCTCCACACCGGCGGTCCGGGTGATCACCTCGGGGGCGAGGGAGGATCCGCCCATTCCGCACAGGACGATCCGGCTGACACCCTCGGCGTGCAGGGTGGCCCGCAGTTCCATGATGCCCGGGACGAGGCCGCGGGAAGCCTCGACAAGGTCAACCCAGCCCAGCCTGACGGCCGCTTCCGACTCGGCGTCGTGACCCCACAGGGTGGGATCCTTCGCCATCAGTCGTGATGCCACCTGATCCTCGACGAGGGTGCCGGTAACACGGTCAATCGCTTCGAGTGCAGCGCCAGCCGCTGCGAGCGTCATGGAACTCATTGTCATTAACCCCTTGCCGTATCCAGTGCGGTCTGAACTGTTTCGAGTAGCTCGTTCCAGCTGGTCACAAACTTCTCGAGGCCTTCGACCTCGAGCTGCTCGACTACCTCAAGATAGGAGATCCCGATGTTTTCGAGGCTGTTCAGCACTGAGTTGGCGTCGTCGTACGTTCCGGTGATCGTATCGCCGGTGATCACCCCGTGGTCCGCCGTGGCCTCAAGCGTTTTTTCGGGCATGGTGTTGACGACGCCGGGTGCCACCAGTTCGGTGACGTACAGGGTGTCAGGTAGTGCCGGGTCCTTGACCCCGGTGGATGCCCACAGGGGACGCTGCCGCCGGGCTCCGGCGGCCGCGAGAACTTCCCACCGCTCCGTCTCGAACAGCTCCTCGTACACCTGGTAGGCGAGCCGGGCGTTCGCCAACCCTGCCTTGCCTTTCAACGCTGCGGCTTCGTCGGTCCCGATGCCGTCCAGACGCTTGTCGATCTCGCTGTCCACGCGGGACACGAAGAAAGATGCGACCGAGTGGATGGTCGAGAGGTCGAACCCGTTTTCCTTCGCCTGCTCGATGCCGAGCATGAAGGCGTTGATCACAGCCCGGTAGCGCTCCAGAGAGAAGATCAGGGTGACGTTGACGCTGATCCCGGCGGCGAGGGTGCACGCAATTGCTTCGAGCCCCTCGACGGTGGCGGGGATCTTGATCAGGACATTTGATCGCTGCACCTTGGCGTGGAGGCGCTTGGCCTCGGCGATGGTGCCCTCGGTATCCCGGGACAACCGGGGGTCAACCTCGATGGACACGCGACCGTCGACGCCGCCGGTGCTCTTGGCTGCCGCGCCGAAAATGTCGCAGGCCTGGGCGACGTCGTGGGTGGTGATATCGAAGACAGCGTCATTGACGGGGATGTTGGCTGCAGCCAGGGCCTCAACCTGGGTCGCGTAGGACTCGCCCTGCTGCAGTGCCGCGGCGAAGATGCTGGGGTTGGTGGTGACGCCAACCACGTTGCGTTCCTCGATCAGGTGCTTGAAAGCGCCCGAGTTGATGCGCTCCCGTGAAAGGTCATCGAGCCAGATCGATACGCCGGCCGCGGAAAGGTCTGATGTGGGTGTTGAAGTCATGGTGGATCTCCTTGAATTGTCGGCTGTTACTGCTGGTCGCCGGTTTCGGATGATGCGGGGCCGGACCACGCCGGCGTGCCGTTGGGTGCCCGGTGGTCGCCTGCAACAGCGATGGAGTCGCGGGCTGCCTGGACGACGGCGTCGGCGGTGATGCCGAATTCGTTGAACAGCCGCTTGTAATCAGCGGATGCACCGAAGTGTTCCAGAGACACTGACCTGCCGGCATCGCCAATGAGTTCGCGCCAGCCGAGGGCCACCCCGGCCTCCACGGAAACCCGCGCCTTGACGGTGCCGGGAAGCACCGATTCACGGTAGGTCTCGTCCTGGCGGTTGAACCATTCAAGGCTCGGCATCGAAACGACGCGGGCAGCGATGCCCTCCGCCTGCAGTGTTTCGCGTGCCTCAACAGCCAGCTGAACCTCCGAGCCGGTGCCGATCAGGATGACATCGGGGGTGCCGCCGGTCGCTTCGGCGAGGATGTAGGCACCCTTGGCTGCGCCTTCGGCTGAGCCGAAGGTGTCGCCGTCAGCTGCACCGGTGCCGCGTGCATAGGTGGGAATGTTCTGCCGGGTCAGGACGATCCCCGCCGGGTTCTCGGTGTTTTCGAGGATGGTGCGCCAGGCGACGGCCACCTCGTTGGCATCACCCGGGCGGACGACGTCGAGCCCTGGAATTGCGCGCAGGGCGGCCAATTGCTCTACCGGCTGGTGGGTGGGACCGTCTTCGCCCAGGCCGATGGAGTCGTGGGTCCAGACATAGATGGACGGGACCCCCATGAGTGCGCCCAACCGGACGGCCGGACGCTGGTAGTCGCTGAAGATCAGGAAGGTGCCGGAGAACGCCCGGGTGCTGCTGTGCATCACGATGCCGTTGACGATCGCGGCTGCCGCATGCTCGCGGATCCCGAAGTGCAGCACCCGGCCGTACGGGTTGCCCTGCCAGGTGTCGGTCTGCTTCCCCTCGGGGATGAACGACGGCGATCCCTCGATCGTCGTATTGTTCGATTCTGCGAGGTCGGCCGAGCCACCCCACAGTTCCGGGAGCACTGGGCCAATGGCTGAGAGCACTTTGCCGGATGCGGCCCGCGTGGACATGTCCTTGCCCGCCTCAAATTCGGGCAGGGCGTCATCCCAGTTGGCCGGGAGGGTCCGGGAGGCGATCCGGTCGAGGAGCTTGGCGTTCTCGGGGTTGGCCTGCTGCCAGGCGCCAAATGATTTGTCCCATTCGGAGCGCAGGGCCTGCCCGCGGTCGCTGACCTGCCGGGCGTGGTCCAACACCTCGGGGGCGACGTCGAAGTGCTTGGCCGGATCGAGGCCGAGGGTCTCCTTGAGGGCTGCCACCTCGTCTGCGCCGAGGGCCGAACCGTGGATCTTGCCGGTGTTCTGCTTCGTCGGTGCCGGCCAGCCAATGATGGTCCGCAGTGACACGATCGAGGGCCTGGACGTCTCGTCCCGTGCCGCTGTCAGGGCGTTGTACAGTTCCTGGACGTCTTCGACGTAGTCGCCGGTCTTGGTCCAGTCAACGCGCTGGACATGCCAGCCGTAGGCCTCGTAGCGCCCGAGTACGTCCTCAGTGAACGCGATGTCGGTGTCGTCTTCGATGGAGATGTGGTTCTCGTCGTAGAGGACCACCAGATTGCCGAGCTCCTGGTGTCCGGCCAGCGACGAGGCTTCAGCCGTGACACCCTCCTGGAGGTCGCCGTCGGACGCGATCACCCAGATGGTGTGGTCGAATGGGCTTTCGCCGGCGGCGGTATCGGGATCCATCATGCCGCGCATCCGGCGCTGGGCGAAGGCGAACCCGACTGCCGAGGCTAGGCCCTGACCTAGCGGTCCGGTGGTGATTTCGACGCCGGCGGTGTGGCGGTATTCCGGGTGGCCGGGGGTTTTCGAGCCCCAGGTCCGCAGGGACTGGAGGTCCTCGAGTTCCAGTCCGTACCCGGAGAGGAAGAGCTGGATGTAAAGGGTCAGGGAGGTGTGGCCCGGCGACAGCACAAACCGGTCGCGGCCGGTCCACTCAGGCTGGGAGGGGTCATGCCGGATTAGTTTCTGGAACAGCAGGTAGGCCGCGGGCGCCAGGCTCATAGCCGTGCCGGGGTGGCCGTTTCCCACCTTCTCCACAGCGTCTGCTGCCAACACCCGGACGGTATCCACCGCACGCGTGTCCAGTTCGGTCCAGGTCAGTTCTTGCGTATCAAGCTGCGGCACGAAACCTCAGCCCCTCTCTGTGCTCCACGGCCAGCGCCGCGGCGCCCTGTGGGACTGGCGATCGCCGTCTTTGCGCACCGGAACAACTGGCCGTTCACCGTTGTAAAAACCTGCATTCTGGCTACCCACGCCCCGCGGCCACCATTTTACCGGCGGAAACGGGCTGGGCATTAGGGTCAACCCTATCGTCTTGGGCCGGTTTTCAAATTTGTGGTTCACATCGTGACGTGACGAGTCTCTGGGGCGCATCCGGCGAGGTTACTTCTACAGTCTGTAAAATCTGGGAGGGAGGGGACGGTATGATGAGAGAGGACTTTCCCCCCAGCAGAAACGGCAGTGTTACCTCGTGAAGACCGAGCAGGATCCGGGCCTTGCCAGCACAACGGGCACCAGTACGGGTTTCAAACGCAAGGCTAAGGCCTATCTCGCTCTGACCAAGCCTCGCGTGATCGAGCTGCTGCTGGTCACCACACTGCCAACCATGATCTTCGCCCAGGGCGGACTACCCGGTGTCTGGCTGATGATTTCGACCATGGTCGGTGGCGCACTGGCCGCCGGCAGCGCCGGTTCGTTCAACTGTTACATTGACCGCGACATCGACAAGGTGATGCACCGCACCGAGAAGCGGCCGCTGGTCACCGGTGAGGTTTCCCCCCGCGAAGCCCTGATCTTTTCCTGGGTGCTCGGCGTTGCCGCTATTGCCCTGCTGTGGTTCGGCGCCAACCCCTTGACCGCTGGTCTCGGCGTGGCAGCCATCTTCTTCTACGTGGTCGTCTACTCGCTGATTCTGAAACGCCGCACGCCGCAGAACATTGTCTGGGGCGGAGCCGCTGGCTGCATGCCGGTACTGATTGCCTGGGCCGCTGTCACGAACACCATTGAGTGGCCAGCCGTGGTCCTCTTCCTCATCATTTTCCTGTGGACGCCGCCGCACTACTGGCCGCTCTCCATGAAGTACAGCGACGATTACAACGCGGCCAAGGTGCCGATGCTGGGCGCGATCGCCGGTGCCCGCGTTGTGTCCGTCCAGGTGGTCCTCTACGCCTACGCGACGGTCGCCTGCTCACTGCTGCTCATCCCCGTGGGCGGGGCGGGCTGGGTATTCACCGTCGCGGCCCTCGCCGCCGGTATCTGGTTCCTGTCGGAAACCCACAAGCTCCACACCTCTGCGGTGCGCGGCACGGTCACTGACAAGGGTTCCATGAAGGTGTTCCACGGCTCGATCAGCTACCTCACCGTAGTGTTCCTCGCGCTGGCCATCGATCCGTTCATCGGCGGCCCGGTCTTCTAACCAGTGGGTACGACTAGCATGGGCACATGGTGTTCAACGGTCTAATCGCGTATCCAGTCACTCCCTTTCACGGGAACGGTGACATCAACTTCCCCGCGCTGGCGTCGCTGGTGTCCTCCCTCGCGTCCTCGGGGGTGGATGCCATAGCGGTGCTGGGCTCCTCGGGTAGTTTCGCCTACCTCAGCGCCGCTGAACGATCGCAGGTCGCCTCGACCGCCGTCGACGCCGCCCAGGAGTCCGGCGTTCCCGTCGTGGTGGGGATCAGCTCGGTGGGGACGAGGGAAGTGCTCGACGCCGCCCGGGACGCCGAGCGCGCCGGAGCCTCAGGTGTGGTGCTCTCACCGGTGTCTTATGTGCCGTTGAACAACGATGAGGTGGCGACCCAGACCGCTGCCGTCTGCGAGGTCACGTCCTTGCCGATTTGCCTTTACAACAACCCCGGCACCACCCAGTTCCACTACGACCTGGAACTGGTCGCCGAACTCCTTGACCTCCCCAATGTGCAGGCGTTCAAGGACACTGCCACCGACGTGGTGTCCTTCCGGCAGCGCTACGACCGGTTGCGGTCACTGACCAGCCAGCCGTTCAGCCATGGGCTGAGCGGGGACCTGCTGATCGCCTCGGGCGATATCGCAGCGGACGCCTGGCATACCGGTCCCGCGGCGCTGCTTCCCCGCGCCTACACCGAGTTTCGGGCGGCGGTAGTCAGTGGGGATGGTGCCCGGATTGCTGAGTCGCGGAAGCTTCTGCTGCCGGTGGTGCAGGCCGTCCTGCGGCTGCGGAAGCTGAGCGGGCTTCATTCACTGGCGAAAGCGTGTGGCATCGACGCCGGGGACCCGCGGCTGCCGGTATTACCCGTGCCGGGTAGTGAGCAGCGCGACCTGGCACGCCTGATCGACGCGCTTGAGGTTACCGGTCGTCTCTGAAGCCCGCGGGCTCCGAGGCGACACCGTGGTCGTCGGATTCCAGTGTGGCCCGCTCCTGGCGGCTTGCCGCCAGATAGACGCTGTTGGCCATGGCCGCCGTCAGCACTGATGCTCCGAGCATATGCAGGGCCACCAGCACGACGGGCAGGTGCAGGAAGTGCTGCAGGTAGCCGAGGGCGCCCTGGGCAAGAACCACCGCGGCGAGGATCACCACCGATGTCCTGAGTCGTGACGCTGCCGACTCGCGGTACACCAGCACCAGCGCGACGGCGACCGTAAGTACCAGCAGATAGACCGGCGCCGCGTGGATACGGGTCATGAGGTCGGGGTCGAGGTTGTTCCGGGCGGCGCCAGCGTCACCGGCGTGCGGGCCGGATCCGGTGACGATCACCCCGAGGAAGACCGTGATGGCTGTCAGCACTGCCGCAGCGGTCAGGATCTGACGCAGCAGCCGTGATCCCAACGGCGCGGCCGACGTTGCCGCCTGCGCGGTGGTGATCCGTGCCCGGTTGACCAGCACCGTGGCAAGGACAATCAGAACCATCGAGACGATGAAATGCCAGCCGACCACCCAGGGGTTGAGCTGGGTCAGCACCGTGATGCCGCCGAGGATAGCCTGCGCGGGGATGCCTGCGGCCAGCGCGATGGCGAGCCGGAACAGGTCCTTGCGTTCCTTGCGCAGATTCCAGAGGGATACCACCATGGCGATGGCAATGGCTGTCAACACGAAGGTCAGCAGCCGGTTGCCGAACTCGATCACCCCGTGGATGCCCATTTCCGGTGTATTGACGATTGACGTGGCAGTGCACCTGGGCCACTCAGGGCAGCCCAATCCTGAGGCCGTGAGCCGCACGGCACCGCCGGTCACCACGATCATGATCTGGGAGATCAGCGAGGCGAGCGCCAGACCGCGAACGGACCGCGAGTTGGTGCGGGGGAGTTTCGCTGTGAGACGGCTCCAGCCGGTGGGTGCAGGGTGTGTCATGTGTGCTAACTCCATTTGAACCAGCGGATGGCGGCGAGGCTGGACAGGAAGGCCCACGCCGCGAGGATAAGGAACGCAGGAAGGTTGAAGGCCCCGTCGATGAGCGCCGACCGTAGTCCGTCGCCCAGCGCCGAGGACGGCAGGATGTCAACTAACGGCCGCATGGCATCGGGCAGCAGCGTCCCGGGGAGCACAATACCGCCGGCCACGGCCAGCAGGATCCACACCAGGTTGGTCACGGCAAGCGTCGCCTCCGGCCGGAGGGTTCCAGCCACCAGGAGGCCCAGGGCTGTGAATGCCGCAGCGCCGACGATCAGTTGCACCAGCCCAGGCAGCATCCCCGCAGCATCCGGGCGCCATCCCAGCAGGACCGCAACGGTACCGATGACCACCAGCTGGACTGCCAGGACGACGACGACGCCGAGCACCTTCCCCAGGATCAGCCCTGGTTTACCCAGGGGAGTAGTGGACAGGAACCGCAGCACGCCGTAGCGGCGGTCGAAGCCGGTAGCGATGCCCTGCCCGGTGAAGGCAGTGGACATGGCACAGAGCGCAATGATGCCCGGGGTCGCTGCGTCGATTCGGCTGTCCGCCATCCCGTCAAGGAACGGCGTCAGGACCAGGACCACCAGACCGAGCAGGGGCAACGCAATGGCCAGGACCAGTTGTTCCCCGTTGCGGAGCATGGACAGCGCCTCGTAGCGGCCCTGCAGGAGGATGCGTTTAGCCAGCGGAGCGGCAGTGCTCATCGGATTTCCCGTCCGGAGATGTCGAGGAACACGTCTTCGAGGGACCGGGGTTGCATGCTGATGGACAGGGGCAGGACGCCGGCCTCTTCCCACCACCGTGCAAGTCCTGCCAGGTCGGCGGGGGTGAAGCAGCCAGCCACCGAATAGCGGCCGGGATCGGTTTCCCTAAAGCTGAGCGCCGGAAACGCGCCGGCCGGGAGGCCGAGGCCTGGGGCGGCCTGGAAGCGGAGATCCCGGTACGTGTCGCCGGCGTCGTCGGCGGTCAGGTCAGCGACGGTGCCGTGGGTGACGGTGCGGCCCGTGTCGAGAATGTAGACATAATCGGCGAGCTTCTGGGCGTCGTCGAGCAGGTGGGTGGTGAGGATGATGGCCAGCCCCTCAGCGCGGAGTTCACGGATCAGGTCGAACACGATGGTGCGTGACTGCGGATCCAGTCCTGCGCTGGGCTCGTCCAGGAAGAGCACCTCGGGGTTGCCGATCAGCGCGCAGGCGAGGGCGAGCCGCTGTTTCTGGCCGCCGGAGAGCCGTCGGATGCCCGTGGTGGCGTAGGAGTTGATGCCCAACCGGTCGGCAAGCTCGGCCACCGGGCGGGGTGCGCCGTACATGGCCGCCACATGGTTGAGCAGGGCCAGCGGCCGGGCCGACGGCGGGAGCCCACCTTCCTGCAGCATCACTCCGACTCTGCTGCGAAGCGCCGCTCCGGCGTTGAACGGGTTCTCACCGAGTAGCCTGACCGTCCCACCGTTGGGGCGCTGCAAACCCTGCGCGCATTCGAGGGTGGTGGTCTTGCCGGCACCATTCGCGCCGAGGAGCGCCGTGACCTGCCCGGGGTAGGCTCGAAGGTGGACGCCGTCGAGCACCCTGACCATCTTGCCGTCGAGCGCGGAAACGGGTCCAAAGTCCTTGACGAGCGCTTCAACTTCCAGCGCGGGAGAGGGGTTTGGCACTCAATTATTCTACGGCATGTAGTAGCTGTGCCTTCCCGTGCGGAACCGCCCTTCGGATAGCCTCGCCTTACTGGCAGTGGGGAACAGATTAGGACATGATTGTGTTGTCTATTCTGTGGGCATAAATCTGTGCCGCGGATTCCGGAGGAGGCGACATGAGCAATTCATCCCCAGCCAGCACCTTCCCGGCTGAGGCGCGCCCAAATGGCTCCCAGCCAAATGACTCCCGGCCCAACAGCTCCCGCCCCAACGGTTCCAGGCCCAGTGAGGTCGAGGACCGGACCCGCAGCAAGGTGCTCGCCGCGGTCCTCGAACACGGCCCGGTCAGCGCGGCTGAACTCGGTGAACGCCTGGGGTTCACCCCGGCGGCCGTCCGACGCCACCTTGATGCCCTGTCCCGCAAACAGCTCATCGAAGTGAAACTGGTCGGCAACCCCTCTTCGGGAGCGGGCCGGCCGGCCCGCAGGTACGTGCTGAGCCAGCGCGGGCAGACCGAGCTGGGCACCGACTACCTGTCCATCGCCAAGGCGGCTCTGACGCAGCTCCAACTGGTCGCCGGTCCCGACGCCGTCGACGAGTTCGCCCGGACCCGCTTCGCCGAGATGGAAACCCGGTACCGCCCCCTGGTGGAAGCCGCCGGCCCCGACCTCGAAGACCGCGCCCGTGCGCTGGCCGGAGCACTGACCGCGGACGGGTTCGTGGGGTCCACCACGGTTGTCGGGCGGAACGCCCCGAACGCTGCCATGCTGGCGGTCCAGCTCTGCCAGGGTCACTGCCCGGTGCAGGAGCTCGCCGCCGATTTTCCCTCGTTCTGTGACCAGGAGACCGAAGTATTCTCCCGGCTGCTCGGCGTCGACGTACGCCGGCTGTCCACGCTGGCGCGCGGCGGCCACGTCTGCACCACCCACATACCTGTGGGCCGGGTAATACCGGCCCCCGCCGGGACTGACATCCCCGGGCTAGAACCGACCGTATCCAACCATCAGCATGAAAGGCCGTGATGACGGATCAAGTAGACCAGAAGACAATGGCTGAGCCAGCCGTTCCGGAAGCAGTAATCAGTGACATCCTGGAGCGCAATCCGGAGCTCGAAGGCATCGGTAACTATGCTTTCGGCTGGTCGGATAAGAACGACGCCGGCGCCAACGCCAAACGCGGACTCAGCGAAGAGGTCGTCCGCGACATCTCGGCCAAGAAGGACGAGCCCCAATGGATGCTTGACCTGCGCCTGAAAGGCCTCAAGTACTTCGACCGGAAGCCCATGCCCGCCTGGGGTGCTGACCTGTCGGGCATTGACTTCGACAACATCAAATACTTCGTGCGCTCCACCGAGAAGCAGGCTGGCAGCTGGGAAGAACTCCCCGAAGACATCAAGAACACCTACGAGAAGCTCGGTATCCCCGAGGCAGAGCGTAACCGCCTGGTCTCAGGCGTGGCGGCCCAGTACGAGTCCGAGGTGGTCTACCACCAGATCAACGAGGAGCTCGAACGCCAGGGTGTCATCTTCATGGACACCGACACTGCGCTGAAGGAACACCCCGAGTTCTTCGAGGAGTACTTCGGCTCGATCATCCCGGTGGGCGACAACAAGTTCGCATCGCTGAACACGGCCGTCTGGTCCGGCGGCTCCTTCGTCTACGTGCCACCCGGCGTTCACGTTGAGATCCCACTGCAGGCCTACTTCCGGATCAACACGGAGAACATGGGCCAGTTCGAGCGGACCCTCATCATCGCCGATGAGGGCTCCTACGTGCACTACATCGAAGGTTGCACCGCCCCGATCTACACGTCGGACTCCCTGCACTCGGCTGTCGTCGAGATCGTGGTGAAGAAGGACGCCCGCGTCCGCTACACCACCATCCAGAACTGGTCGAACAACGTGTACAACCTGGTCACCAAGCGGGCTATCGCCCACGAGGGCGCCACCATGGAGTGGGTTGACGGCAACATTGGCTCGAAGGTCACCATGAAGTACCCGGCCGTCTACCTGGTAGGGGAGCACGCCAAGGGCGAGACCCTGTCCATTGCTTTCGCCGGCGAGGGTCAGCACCAGGACACCGGTTCGAAGATGGTGCACATCGCACCGAACACCAAATCATCGATCATCTCCAAGTCGGTTGCCAGGGGCGGTGGACGGGCCGCCTACCGCGGGCTGGTCCAGGTCCGCGAGGGTGCCACGCATTCGGCGAACACTGTGCGCTGTGACGCCCTGCTGGTGGACACGATCTCCCGGTCCGACACCTACCCGTACGTGGACATCCGCGAGGACGACGTCACCATGGGCCACGAGGCAACCGTCTCGCGCGTCAGCGAGGAACAGTTGTTCTACCTGATGTCGCGCGGCATGCCCGAGGACGAGGCCATGGCCATGATCGTGCGCGGGTTCATCGAACCCATCGCCCGTGAACTCCCCATGGAGTACGCCCTCGAACTGAACCGCCTGATCGAACTCCAGATGGAAGGGGCAGTAGGCTGATAATGGCTGAAGCTACCCAATTAGACGCTCCGGCGTCCGAAGAGAAAATTGCCATCGACGGTTTCACCGAAGAAGGGGAAAACCTTTCCCCCTTCAACGAGGGCACCGACCAGCATGGCGCGAAAAAGCACAGCCACGGCGACGCCCCGGTCATCCCCGAGGCATCCCGCGGTGAGCGGCTCAAGTCTTACAGGCTGGCCGACTTCGCACCGCTGAACGGCCGCGAAGAGGACTGGCGGTTCACCCCGCTCAAGCGTCTCCGCGGGTTGCACGACCAGCCGCTGACCGGTTCGGGGCCCACCGTTGAGGTTTCCGGCGCCACCAACATCCAGGTGGAAACCGTCGGCCGCGACGACTCCCGCATCGGCTCCGCGTCCATCCCCGATGACCGGGTCTCGGCCGCAGCCTGGGAAGCGTTCACTGAGGCCACGGTCGTGACCATCCCGGTGGAGACGATCGCGGACAGGGACATCCAGATCACCATCAATGGCGTCGATGAGGCCCCTGCAGCCCAGCACCTGATCATCACCGCGGAGCGGTTCTCAAAGGCCGTCGTGGTGCTCGATCACCACGGCAAGACCACCCTCGCGCAGAACGTTGAAATCGTCGTCGGCGACGGCGCTGAACTCACCGTCGTCAGTGTGCAGGAATGGGACGACGACGCCGTCCACACCTCCACCCAGCAGGCCAAAATCGGTCGGAACGCGAAGTTCAAGCACGTCGTGATCAGCCTGGGCGGAGACCTGGTGCGGATGACGCCGTCGTCGCTCTTCACCGGACCAGGCTCCGAGGTCGAGATGTACGGACTGTACTTCGCCGACGCAGGCCAGCATCTTGAGCAGCGCCTCCTGGTGGACCACGCCGTCCCGAACTGCAAATCCCGCGTCACGTACAAGGGCGCGCTGCAGGGCCAGGACGCTCACACCGTCTGGGTCGGCGACGTGCTGATCCGCAAGGAGGCGGAGGGGACCGATACGTACGAAACGAACCGTAACCTCCTGTTGACTGACGGAACGCGCTCGGACTCGGTGCCGAACCTGGAGATCGAAACTGGTCTCATCGAGGGTGCAGGCCACGCCAGCGCCACCGGCCGGTTCGACGACGAGCACCTGTTCTACCTGATGGCTCGCGGCATCGACGAGAAAACCGCCCGCCGACTGGTGGTCCGCGGTTTCCTCAACGAGGTCATTCAGCAGATCAAGGTGCCAGCCCTGGAGGAGCGACTGACCGACGCCGTGGAGCGGGAACTCGCGGCAGGAAACATCTGATGGCTGATGCACCGAAGGGCGAACTGGTCTGCAATGTCAACGACATTGAGGTCCGCCAGGCCCTGCGCATTCTGATCGACGACTATCCGGTGGCTGTGGTGAAGGACTCCGAGGGTGCAATCCATGCTCTCGGGGACACCTGCTCGCATGCCGATATCTCCCTCTCCGAGGGGGACGTCGAAGGATGCGTCATCGAATGCTGGGGACACGGATCGCAGTTCGATCTGCGCAGCGGCGCCCCGCTGCAACTGCCAGCCTATGAACCTGTCCCAGTGTTCGCCCTGGAAATTCACGGCGACGAGGTCTACGTGGACATCACCACCGTCACCAACGGTGCCGCTGTCCCGGACCTCGGCTAGCCGCCACACACTTTTCGACTACTTAGCTCGAACACCTACTGCACTCCCTGCCACGCAGGGCGCGAAGGAGAACCACAGATGTCCACCCTTGAAATCAAGGACCTCCACGTCAGCATCGAGACGGAGCAGGGGGTCAGGAAGCAGATCCTCAAAGGGGTCAGCCTGACCATCAACACCGGCGAGTCACACGCCATCATGGGGCCCAACGGTTCCGGCAAGTCGACCCTCGCCTCGACGATTGCCGGTCACCCCCGGTACCTCGTTGACAGCGGATCCATCACCCTCGACGGTGAAGACGTCCTCGATATGAGCGTCGACGAGCGGGCCCGCGCCGGCCTGTTCCTGGCCATGCAGTATCCGGTCGAGGTACCCGGCGTCACCATGACCAACTTCCTGCGGACCGCGAAGACTGCCCTCGATGGCAAGGCTCCGAGCCTGCGTCACTGGACCAAGGACGTCAAGGAAGCGATGTCGCAGCTGCGCATCGACGCCGACTTCGCCCAGCGCAACGTCAACGAGGGTTTCTCCGGCGGCGAGAAGAAGCGTGTCGAAATTCTTCAGCTCGAGCTGTTCAAGCCCCGCTTCGCCATCCTGGATGAGACCGATTCAGGCCTCGACGTCGACGCGCTGAAGGTCGTGTCCGAAGGCGTGAACCGCGAGCATTCGAAGGGCGAAATGGGTACCCTGTTGATCACCCACTACACCCGGATCCTGCGCTACATCAAGCCGGACTTCGTCCACGTGTTCGTTGACGGCAGGATTGCTGAACAGGGTGGCCCTGAGCTGGCCGACCGCCTCGAGGCCGAAGGCTACGACCGCTTCGGCGCCCAGTCCCCGGCTCCTGCTGTCACCACGGCCGGCGCCTAGGCTCAGCAGCAAGTGAACTCGGTAACACTTCGAGAAGGTAGAGAACAATGAGTGAAGTGAACGCGGGACAGACCGCGCTTGACGACGTCGAGGAAGCCCTCAAGGACGTGATTGACCCCGAGTTGGGTGTCAACATCGTTGACCTTGGCCTCCTGTACGGCCTGAAGTACGCCGACGACGGCGCCCTGCTGATCGACATGACGCTCACCACGGCGGCGTGCCCGCTGACTGACGTCATCGAGGAGCAGGTGGGCCTGTCGCTGGACGGCGTAGTGGACGACTGGCGCCTGAACTGGGTGTGGATGCCACCATGGGGTCCCGAGAAGATCACCGACGACGGCCGCGACCAGATGCGGGCCCTCGGCTTCAACATCTAGGACGCTCCTGCGCAGCATTCCCGGAGCAGCG
>NZ_ALPM01000105.1:0-41234 GCF_000294595.1 Arthrobacter sp. TB 23
CAGCAGCGGGGTCGGGTGCTTCATGCATGTGTCCGGTGGGTCCGGCGCTGGTGAGGACATCCACCAGAACATCGGCCCTGAGCTGGGTGAGAGTCCTGGCCTCGTCGGGGCCCTGCAAGGCCCGGGCTGCGGTATCGACCCGGTGGAAGATCCCGGCCGCGTGTTCGGTGGGTAGGTACGCGGCGAGCCAGGCCATCCCGTCGTGGGCGCCGTTCAGGACCACCTCGCGTTCCCGGAGAGCTTTCCGGTGCCGGCTACTGATGGGTTCGGGGTGAAGTTTTTCGCGTAACCGGTGGGCCTGGCGGCAGAACTTCGCCACCGTGGTCTGACCGGCCAACGCGATCAGCCTGGTTTCATAGGCGGCGGCCAGAGCGGGGTCGGTGTCGGGCATGTCTGTGGCCTCTTCGACAACAGCCCAGGCATGGCGGCGTGAGAGTCTGCCGTCCTCTAACGCGTTCAACGTGGCCGGGTAGTGGCGGGTCAGCAGGGTGCTGTGTTCGACCAGGAACCCGGCGGTCCGCTCCGGCAGGTGCAACGTGGCGCCGATCTCGGCTGCGGCCAGGGTTTTCTCGAACCCGAACGCCCCGCGGCCGCAACGGGTTTGCTCGGTTTGCAGGTCCAGGATCCGGGTGACCAGTTTCGCTTCCTGGGCATCGAGCCATGACCGCGCCTCGGCGACGTCATTCAACGCATCTACCACCTGGGCAGAGTCAAGGCCGGCCGGGGCGGCGAGCCCGAGCTGGCCGGTCAGGGCGGGAGGTTCGTCGCTGGAGCGCACCCGCTCGCCGGGCACGAAGGCCATTCCCCAAAAATCCGATGCCTCATCATCCGAATCGGTCGAACCCGCAGCCTCAGCCTCCGACTCCGGCGGTTCAACAGCGAAAGTTTCAACAGTGGAGGTTTCAACAGGGTGAGGTTCAACAGAGGGTGCTGTCCACACCGCGTCCACACCTAGCGGTCCCTCCGGACCATATCCAGCAGAAGCCCCGGCGTGAGTTCCAGCGGAAGACCCAGCAGAAGCGCCGGCGGGAGTTCCCGCAGTAGACCCCGTGGCCGTGTTCGCGGGCCCGCTGGTCGAGGCGGAATCCGCGCCGGATTCGGGAGGGATTCCCGATCCGGGAGCAGAAGCTGCACTGCTTTTCATACCCCAATTCCATCATCGAGCACCGACAGTATGAGGGGAAAATAGGGGTCCCGGAAAAAACTTTTTCGAAGTTTTTTTGCAGGCTGATTCTTCGCGGCCAGCGTGATGTGTCGAGGTCATAGGGGCCAAGGCTATGCAGGTGAGGCGGGCCCCTCGTAGGTTCCGAAACCCTGAACTCATGAAAAAGCCGCCCGGCGTCGCTGGGCGGCTTTTCACGGGTTCAGCTAGCCGACGTGATCCCGCCAACTGTGCTGAGGATCGAAGCCGAGCACGCTGCGGGCATGATCAATGGACAGCAACGTCTCGTGCTCGCCCACGTCCTTGACCACCTCGACGTCCGGGAACACCTCGGCAGCGAGTGATGCGCTGGAGCGGCTCATCACCGTGTCAGCTGCGGCGATGATGAACGTGTCGAAGCCCGGCCCTGCGTTTTCCAACGCCCGTTGCACGGCCTGCGCGCCGTCGCGACCGTCAATGTACCCCCAGAGATTCCACTTCCGAGCCATAGCGTCGGCATCGAAAGAAGGGAACTTCGCATAATCCTCGGGGTCCATGACGTTCGAGAACCGCAGCGCTGTAATGCTCAACTCGGGATCCCACCGCGTCAGCTGGATCGCCATCTGCTCTTCTAGGTGTTTGACCAGCGAGTAGGTGCTTTCCGGCCGTGCGGTGTACTTCTCGTCGACGGGGATGTAGGGCGGGTCCTCGTCGAAGGGTAGCCCCAGTACGGTCTCGCTGGACGCGTACACAACCTTCTTGATTCCAGCCCGGCGGCAGGCCTGGAACACGTTGTAGGTGGCCGGCATGTTGTTGTGGAAGGTCGCAGCATCTGCGTAGATGCCGGGAGCGGGAATGGCCGCCAGATGAACGACGGCGTCGAAGCCGGTATGTTGATCGTCGACACCCATGAAGGCATCAATGACGTGTCCGTAGTTGGTCAGGTCGATCTTCACGAAGCCAGGACCACGTTCCCCCTGCACGTCCATACCAATAACCTCATGCCCCGCGGCTCTCAGAACCGAGGTGACCGTGCGGCCCAATTTGCCGGTGGCACCGGTTACCGCGAGCCTCATACGGGCCGCTGCTCAGGCGAAACAGTTTTCGCCGGTTCGGTCTCCGCCATCGAACCAACCGCATCGTCAATCTTGGCCATTACAGCAGCGTCGAGGGTCACTCCCGATGCCACAGCATTTGACTTGACCTGCTCAGGCTTCGACGCGCCGATGATCGCTGCAGCAACGTTCTTGTTTTGCAGCACCCAGGCGATAGCCAGTTGTGCCATGGTGAGCCCAACCTCATCGGCGATCGGCTGGAGCTTCTGCACTCCGGTGAGTGTCTCGTCGGACATCCACCGCTCGATCATGTTCGAGCCACCCTTGTCATCGGCGGCCCGCGATCCTTCCTCGGGGGTGCCACCTGGCTGGTACTTGCCGGTCAACACGCCCTGCGCCACCGGTGACCAGACAATCTGGGACAACCCCAGCTCCTCGGACACGGGAACCACTTCCTCCTCAATGACCCGCCACAGCATCGAATACTGAGGCTGGTTGGAGATCAGCTGGAAGCCGAGTTCCTTGGCCAGCGCATGCCCGGCGCGGATCTGGCGCGCATCCCATTCGCTGACACCGATGTACAGGGCCTTGCCCTGGCGAACGATGTCCGCGAACGCCTGCATCGTCTCTTCCAGCGGCGTCTGGTAGTCGTAACGGTGCGCCTGGTACAAGTCCACATAGTCGGTCTGCAGGCGCTCCAGCGAACCGTTGATTGACTCCATGATGTGCTTACGGGAGAGCCCGACGTCGTTTGGCCCCTTCGGCCCGGTGGGCCCCCACACCTTGGTGAAGATCTCCAGGGACTGGCGCCGCTCGCCCTTCAGGGCTTCGCCGAGCACCGTTTCGGCGGCGGTGTTGGCGTACACATCTGCCGTGTCGAAACTGGTGATGCCCACATCCAGGGCCGCGCGCACACACTGGGTGGCGACGTCGTTCTCCACCTGCGAGCCGTGGGTCAACCAGTTGCCGTAGGTGATTTCCGAGATCTTGAATCCACTGTTTCCGAGGTATCGATAGTCCATACATTCGATGCTAGGGCACCACTCGAGAAATGAGGTGGATCACACTGCAGTGTCGTTGCCTAAGGTGACGATTTGCGGCGCGGTGGCCAGACAGTAGCGAAGCTGACCGAGGCAAACAGGGCCAACCGGTACACTGAATTGTCTTTGTTTCACCACCACTGATTGAGGGATTTTGGTTAAGTTCACCGCGCGTCTAGCCACGGCCGAGGAGCGGGACAACTGGGACGCGTTGGTGACGTCGAACCCTAACGGGGGAAACATGCTCCAGTCGGCATCCTTCGCCGATGTGAAGTCTCAGCACGGCTGGACTCCCCGGTTCCTGGTCTTTGAAAGCGCCGAGTACACCACCTACAACCTGGTGATCGAAAAGCGGCTGCCTCTGCTGGGCGCCCTCTGGTATCTCATCAAGGGCCCTGACGTTGCCGATCCTGCCCATGTGCCGGCGGTGCTTGACGCTTGCCGGGAACTGGTCCGTACCGGGCGTCACAACGTGTTCGCAGTGAAGGTGGAGCCCGACATCCCTGCCGACCACGACGTCGACCGGCTGTTTCTCAACGCGGGCCTGATCAAAACGTTCGATCTGCAGCCCAACGACCACACTGCGATCCTGGACACTACCCCCGAGCCGAACCAACTGCTGCGCAACCTGCATTCGCGCGGCCGCAACGCTGTACGTCGTGCCAGCCGTGAAGGCGTCGAAGTGCGCCGGATGGAACCCACTGACGAAAACTTTCGCCAGATGTACCAGCTGATGGCCCACATCGAGGATCGATCGGCCGCCAAGCTCCGCTCGTACCAGTACTACAGCCGGTTTTGGCGGAACTTCGCCGACGCCGGCCAGGGCCGCCTGTACTTCGTCTACGAAGATGGCAAACCCGCCGTTGGCGCGTTCGTCATCAACTACGGGCTCAAAGGCACTTACAAGGACGGCGGATCCAAGCCCAAACGATCCCAGTATGGTGACTCCCATTTGGTGCAGTGGCAGGCGATCACTGACCTCAAGGAAGAGTTCGGGATAGTTGAATACGATTTCTGCGGCACTCCGCCCAGCGACCGGCTCAAGGACCCCACCCATCAGCACCATGGGTTGGGTCTGTTCAAGACCAGCTTCACCAAGACTGTGACGGACTTCGTCGGCTGTTATGACCTACCGCTCAGCGCGTGGAAGTATCGACTCTGGAACGTGATCGGCGAGAAGGTCGCTCGACAAATCTACTGGCGCCGACACCAGCAACCGTTCTACTAAACAAACACTCCCGCTCCCTGCGGGCGCACCGGATGAAGGGGTGAATTCCATGGGAGAGAAGACCGAGGCCGACGACGGCCGCAACCCCAACACCAACCCTGCGCCGGTAGCCGAACAGCTGCCGATCGTTCCCACCGCGGGGACCCCGGCCAGCGTTGCCCAGCCCGCAGCACGTCCGGTTCATTCGCTGCCCGGCACCCCTGGGGGCCCGGGATACGCAGGCCGCTCCGGATCGGCCGGCAAGCCTGGCAGGTCTTCCGGAGCCAAGCCCAAGTCCCGCCCACGTCCGGCAAATAACAAGCCGGATCGCAGGACCTACTCGACGCCCACCGATGCGCTGCCGACCACGCCCCGTTCGGTGCGCCCCGACCGCTCGAATGCCGCAGCCAGGAAGGTACTCCGCCGACTGGTGCAGGGGGAGACTCCGCCCACCCAGGCGATGAGCATCGTTGAACGGCTGGCTGGCAGCCCCTATGCGAATCCCACCATCCAGGTTTCCGGGCCGGACATCAACGCGCGAAGAACCCTCGATTTCGCGCTGAGCCTGGCCGAAACGATGTTCCGGTACGGCGCCGGCGCCCTTGAGGTCGAAACCAGCATCATCGCGGTCACCGCAGCCTTTGGGCTGGACAACATCGAAGTGGACATCACCAACCAGTCGGTCATCCTGAACTATTCGGCCAAGGACCAGACCCCAGTCACCGTGCTGCGGGTGGTTCGTTCCTGGACCAATAACTACGCCGGCCTGCTGAAGGTGCATCAGTTGGTGACCGACGTCGTCAACGGCGGAACCTCGCGGATCGAAGCTGCGGCTCGGCTCGACGAGATCACCCACAAGCCGAAACCCTTTCCCCGGTGGATGGTGACGGCTGCCTTCGGTGTCTTCGGGGCTGCCATCGTGAGTTTCATTGGTGGCGGACCGTTGGAGTCGCTGATCAGCTTTGCCAGCTGCATCGGCGTCGACCTCCTCTTGCGTCAGTTGGGGAAGTGGCGGGTTCCTGAGTTCTTCTCGGTAGCTACAGCCTCGGGTATGGTCACGATCATCGCGATGTTTTTCTGGTGGCTCGATATCGGCATTGCGCCGTCGTTCGTGGTGGTGGGCGGAATCCTGCTACTGCTGCCGACTGGCCGGCTCGTCTCCGCAACCCAGGACGCGATCAACGGATTCCCGGTCACCGCGGCGGGCAGGTATCTATCAGCGTTCCTCGTGTTTGCCGCGATCATCTCCGGGATCGCCGTCGCGTTGGTCGTTGGCGCACTGGTGGGGGTGCCAGAGCTGGCGCTGACGACCGAAGGGTCAATGTATCCGCTGCCGGTGGCGGCAGCCCTGGTGCTGATCGCCGTCGCCATGATCGGAGTCGCAGAACAGACCGACATGAAACTCCTGCTCCCCACGGCCCTGATCGGTGTCACCGGTTTCCTGCTGTACTCGCTGGTGGTCAGCCTGGGCGTGGGCTACCGCCTAGCCCCGGCGATTGCCGCAGTGCTGATCGGGATGCTCGCGAGAATGGTGGCGTTGCGGATGGGCGCGCCCCAGTTGGTCGTGGCAGTTCCGGCGGTCATGTTCCTCTACCCGGGCCTGATGGTGTTCAGGTCGATGTACGGCTTGACGATCGAAACCGAGCTGATTGGGGCTGGCACCAACAGCCTGTTCAATGCGTTGACGATCATTCTTGCCATTGCCGGCGGCGTGGTGCTGGGTGACAACCTCGCCCGTCCGCTGACCAAGGGAGTCAGTAGTAACGAACGCCGGAACCGGCGCCGGTAAGTCAGCGCAACTGCCAGTCCACCGGTTCGGCGCCCTGCTCCGCCAGGAACTTGTTGACCCGGGTGAAGGGCCGGCTGCCGAAGAACCCTCGCGACGCCGACAGCGGGCTCGGGTGCACTGACTCGATCACCGGAGTGCTGCCGAGCAGCGGCTTGATCTGCTGGGCGTCCCTGCCCCACAGCACCGCAACCAGAGGTAGGTTTCTGGCCACCAGGGCTTCCACCGCTGCATCGGTCACTACGTCCCAGCCCAGTCTGCGGTGTGACGCCGCGCCGCCGGCCCGCACCGTCAGGACCCGGTTCAGCAGCAACACTCCCTGCTCGGCCCACCCCGACAGGTCGCCGTGCGCAGGAACCGACGTGCCGGTGTCGGCAGCGAGTTCCCGATAGATATTGGCGAGGCTCCGTGGAAGCGGCCGGGTGCTTCCCGCTACCGAGAAGGACAGCCCGACGGCGTGCCCCGGCGTCGGGTACGGGTCCTGACCCAGGATCAACACCTTGACCTGATCCATCGGGTAACTGAACGCCCGGAGGATGTGCTCGGCTGGCGGCAGGATCTCGTGTCCGCCGTCGACTTCCGTGCGGAGCCGATCGGCGAGCAGGTGCAGTTGCGGCTCGATCGGCGCCAGCGCAGCAGCCCAGGACGGATGGACGACGTCGGCCACCGGAACGGGGGCGGCGAACGGGAATTCCGAGCCGTCCAGAATCGGGGACGCCGTGGGGGAGGGGGCTGGCTCAGGGAAGAGGGCGCTCTGGTATTCGGACACCCTCCCATCCTTGTGCCCGAGCCCGCCAAATGACAACCGTGTTATTCCCAATTACCATGAAGGTCAACGGCAGCGTTCCACTAAGCTGCCTTCAACTAAGGGGCGATAGGCAGTGACTGATGCGGTGCGCGCTGACAGTGCGGTACACCCTGATCCGGAGGGTCACCGTCAGGCGTCTGTGCTGGGAGACCGCGAGCAGCAAATGCTCGCCCTTGAACGCCAGTGGTGGAAGTACTCAGGGGCCAAGGAACAAGCCATCCGCGAACTGTTCGACCTGTCGGCTACCCACTACTACCAAATCCTCAACGCCATGATCGACACCGAGGCAGCATTGGCTCACGATCCGATGCTGGTCAAGCGACTGCGTAGACTACGTACATCGCGTCAGCGCGCGCGCTCAGCCCGCCGCCTCGGCGCTGACATCTGAACGCTCCCGGCGAACCCTTTACAGCGCCAAAACCCAAGGATGACGCATAACTATGAGCCAGTACCCCCGGGACGAGTTCGACAAGATCCCTGAATCCGCATCGCGGCAGGGCGTTCACCGGGAAAGACTGGTTCCTCCGCGGTCCAGTGGGCTGGCGTTGAAAATCCTGGTTGGGGTACTCGCGCTCGCCGTCGGGCTGGCCGCCTACTTTATTCTTCCCCGTCTTGGCATTGGCCAGACGGAGTCATCCGCCAGCCAGACCACCACCGCGCCGGTCTCCGAGACCACCTCGAACGCGTCGCCTGCCCCGGCCGACGACGACGCTTCCGAGCCCGAGCCGACCCCGTCCAATCCGGCGACCCAAGCCCCAACGGGGGCTCCCGCTGATGAGCCCACCGAGGCTGAACCCACTCCCAGCGAGGAACCGGCAGCGATCGACCGGGCCCAGGCAGTAAACGTCTACAACTCAACGGGCATCGGCGGATTGGCCAGTTCGGCAGCCGGCCGGGTCACGGCTGGTGGCTGGACTGTGGGCCAGATCGCAGACTGGGGTGGAGCGCCGCCCCAGACCTCAGTGATCTTCTACAACAACGCCTCCCAGCTGGCGGCGGCACAGGAAGTAGCTGGCATCCTCGGCATCCCAACCCTGGTCGAAACCACCGAAGTGTCTTCGAGCATCACAGTGGTTGTCGGCCCCGGATTCCAATAGGCATTGAGTAGGAAGCACGGTTCCGCGACGCACGAGTGGTCCGTGGTGCCATTTATGACTCAGTGGTGTACGGCGTCACCCGTGCCCAGTGGGAGGGTCTTCACTTGCACTCAGGCAGCCAGAGTGCTAATTATTGAGTTAGCACTCTAAGCCGCTGACTGCTAATTGTTGGCGGGGTTGGATGTGACAAGCACACCACTGTGGTGAGGGTCGTGGCGGGACGTAAAGAGATCGTCCTGCTGATACCCGTCCGTCGCGGGCACCGCAGCCGGTGAGCATAAGTTTGCTGATAAGCAGTACTGTCCCCGAAAGGACCTAAGCCACTATGGCCAAGATCATTTCTTTTGATGAAGAGGCACGCCGCGGCCTTGAGCGCGGACTCAACATCCTCGCCGACGCCGTCAAGGTAACGCTGGGCCCACGTGGCCGCAACGTCGTCCTGGAAAAGAAGTGGGGCGCCCCCACGATCACCAACGATGGTGTATCCATCGCCAAGGAGATCGAACTGGACGACCCGTTCGAAAAGATCGGCGCAGAGCTGGTTAAGGAAGTCGCCAAAAAGACTGACGACGTCGCCGGCGACGGTACCACCACCGCCACCGTCCTTGCACAGGCACTGGTCAAGGAAGGCCTGCGGAACGTTGCTGCTGGCGCCGATCCACTGAGCCTGAAGCGCGGCATCGAGAAGGCTGTTGAAGCCGTCACACGCGAGCTGCTGGCTTCCGCCAAGGAAATCGAAACCAAGGAAGAGATCGCTGCAACGGCTTCCATCTCTGCTGGTGACCAGCAAATCGGCGATCTGATCGCTGAAGCGCTGGACAAGGTCGGCAAAGAAGGCGTTATCACCGTTGAAGAATCCAACACCTTCGGCCTTGAGCTCGAGCTCACCGAGGGCATGCGGTTCGACAAGGGCTACATCTCCGGCTACTTCGTTACCGACGCAGAGCGCCAGGAAACGGTACTTGAAGATCCGTACATCCTGATCGTCAACTCCAAGATCTCCAACGTCAAGGACCTCGTAGCGGTTCTTGAGAAGGTCATGCAGTCAGGCAAGCCCCTGCTGATCATCGCCGAAGACATCGAAGGCGAAGCGCTGGCTACCCTGGTGGTCAACAAGATCCGTGGCACGTTCAAGTCGGTAGCCGTCAAGGCTCCAGGTTTCGGTGACCGCCGCAAGGCCCAGCTGGCTGACATCGCCATCCTCACCGGTGGCCAGGTTATCGCCGAAGAAGTTGGCCTCAAGCTTGAGAACGCCACCCTCGACCTCCTGGGTAGCGCACGCAAGGTTGTTGTCACCAAGGACGAGACCACCATCGTCGAAGGTGCAGGCAACGCCGAAGAGATCGCCGGACGCGTCAGCCAGATCCGCGCCGAGATCGAGAACTCCGACTCCGACTACGACCGCGAGAAGCTGCAGGAACGTCTAGCCAAGCTGGCCGGCGGCGTTGCAGTCATCAAGGCCGGAGCTGCAACCGAGGTTGAGCTCAAGGAGCGCAAGCACCGCATTGAGGACGCAGTCCGCAACGCCAAGGCAGCAGTCGAAGAGGGAATCGTCGCCGGTGGCGGCGTTGCTCTCATCCAGGCCGGCGCCAAGGCTTTCGCATCACTGCAGCTCGAAGGCGACGAGGCAACCGGCGCGAACATAGTTCGCGTTGCCATCGACGCTCCTCTGAAGCAGATCGCCTTCAACGCCGGCCTTGAGCCAGGCGTCGTTGTCGACAAGGTCCGCGGACTGCCTGCAGGCCACGGCCTGAACGCAGCAACCGGCGTGTACGAAGACCTGCTGGCAGCCGGAGTCAACGACCCCGTAAAGGTCACCCGCTCTGCACTGCAGAACGCGGCATCCATCGCTGGTCTGTTCCTCACCACCGAAGCCGTAGTAGCTGACAAGCCTGAAAAGGCTCCAGCCGGCGGCGGCGGCGGCGACGAAATGGGCGGCATGGGCGGTATGGGCGGCTTCTAGTCCCCACCGGCGAGGTGTCACCACCTCGCCTTGCTGAATCTGGAAGGACGGTACCCTCACGGGGTGCCGTCCTTCCGGCGTTAACCGGGAAGCTCGGCCTGCCGGTCACCGTGGGCAGGAGGGTAGTCCAGGCTCAGTACAGGAACATCCGCGCATTGCTCAGTTCGGCGTCGGCGTATTGCTGGGTGGCCACCGTCAGGGCATGATTGATCTCCGCCAACGACTCCTCTACCCGGGCCTGGGTGGCACGCCATTGAGCCACAGCCTGCTGGAAATTCGCGGCGGCCTGCCCCTTCCACAGCATCTCCAGTTCCAGCAGGCCCGCCTGCATCGTATTCACCTCGGACTGCAGCCGGCCGATGGTTCCCTGCACTTCGCTGCCCTTTGCAGCGAGTGCATCTGTGTCGACCTGAAAGTTTGCCATGTGCTTCCTCCTCATTGACGGCCACTCCCGGACCATTGCTGGTTAGCTTCGACCCTAGGCCGGACGCTCAGGGGTTCCGGGAGGGAAAGCCGGAAAAGTGGGCAGCGCCCATGCCTAAAAGGCTGTGGAGGAGGAGTCATCCGATTCGAGGGCGCTATACCGCAGCCGGATGGACAGGGTGGCTCCGCCGCCGGAGGTCTCCTCCAACCGCACAGAGCCGTCATGCTGGGCCACCAGGGCAGCAACAATCGCCAGCCCCAGGCCGGTGCCGCCGGTCTCGCGGTAGCGGGATGAGTCGGCGCGGTAGAACCGCTCGAAAACCCGCGCCGCGTCTTCCTCGGAGATACCCGGGCCGTGGTCCCTGACCTCGATCACCGAGTCCATCCGACCGTGGATCACCGGCGCCACACCAATCGCGACTTCGATCGGGGTGCCATCGGGGGTGTACCGCAAAGCATTGGTCATGAGGTTGGCCACGACCTGACGGAGCCTGGCCTCGTCCCCAACGGTTGGTGCCGAATGCGCAGGACCGCCGTCCAGACCAATGACGGTGATTTCACGATCAGGGGCAATCGCACGGGCATCGAGCGCTGCATCGTTGCCGAGAATGACCAGGTCCAGTGGTTCGGATTCCAGCGGGCGCTGTTCGTCGATCCTGGCGAGCGTCAGCAGGTCCTCAACCAGCTCACCCATCCGCTTGGCTTCACTTTCGATCCGGCCCATCGCCGCCCGCACGTCGTCGTCGTTCTGCAGCGCTCCGTGCCGGTACAGTTCCGAGAACCCTCTGATAGTTACGAGCGGGGTGCGCAGTTCGTGGGACGCGTCAGCGACGAAACGACGCATCTTGCGTTCGGATTCCGTTCGGGCCGAGAACGCTGTCTCGATATGGGCGAGCATGGCGTTGAGTGAACGCGACAACCTCCCCACCTCAGTGGCCGGCCGTTCCACCTCGACGCGTCGGGAAAGGTCGCCGGCGGCGATCGCCGCAGCAGTCCGTTCCACCCGACCCAGTGGCCTGAACTGACGGGTCACGGCAACGAAGGCGATACCGCTGGCCACCATCGTCGCCCCGAGGCCGACGAAGAAGATGATCTGCCCGGCCTCCTCCAGTGATTTGTTGACCGTAGCCAGGCTCGAAGCAATGGCCACGCTGCCCTGGCCGTTGCTCAGTGCATAGAGCTTCACCCGCCAGCCAGGGCTGCCGGGAGCGCTCCCTGGCACCGTAAAGCCCTTCTGCTCCCGGGCGGACACTTCCTCGACCGGAATTTCGGGGATGACCGGAAAGTCCGCCGATTCCTCGGACAGGGTTCCCCTGAGCTTCTGGCCGTCCACGTCCCTGAGCTCGCCGTAGAACCGTAGCAAGGTTCCATCGGTGGCACCGTCGGGAAGGATGTTTTGCGCCACGGCGTCGGCGTTGGCCCGGATATCCAGATCCATTTGCTCAATCAGGCTGCCGCGCAGCATCGAGACCGTGACAATGCCGGTAATCGCAACAGTGACCACCATGAGCAGAGTCATGGTGGCCACCAGTTGGGTGCGCAGCGATGCGGCTTTCCACCGATCAATCACGTGGGCCGGCACCTACCGCTTGTCAGAGGTACGCAGCAGATAGCCGACGCCCCTCTTGGTCTGGATCAGGGCCACCGCGTCAGGGTTCTTGTCGATCTTGCGCCGCAGATAGGAGATGTAGGACTCGACAATCGAGGCATCCCCGTTGAAGTCGTACTCCCACACATGATCGAGGATCTGGGCCTTTGAGAGCACCCGGTTAGGGTTCATCATCAGGTAGCGCAGCAGCTTGAACTCGGTGGGGGAGAGATCGATGACCTCACCCGCCCGGCGTACCTCGTGGGCGTCGTCGTCGAGCTCCAGATCGTCCACGCGGATCACGGCGTCGTCATCGTCCATGGGCTGGGTGCGGCGGAGGACGGCACGGATCCGGGCCACCACCTCATCGAGGCTGAACGGTTTGGTGACGTAATCGTCGCCGCCCACGGTCAGCCCGGTGACCTTATCGTCGGTGTCGTCTCGAGCGGTGAGAAACACAACGGGGAAGTGCCGTCCGGCGGCACGAAGCCGGCGGGTCACTGTGAAACCATCCATGTCCGGCAACATGACATCGAGTACTGCCAGGTCGGGGTTATGGGTCTCGGCAGCGGCCAGCGCTTCGCGGCCGTTGGCGGCAGCGACGACGTCGAAACCCGCGAAACGCAGGGAGGTGGAGAGGAGCTCACGAATGTTTGGCTCGTCATCCACTACGAGGAGTTTTGCTTCAGGTCCAGTCTTTTTCACAGTTCCCAGTATCCTCCCAGACACTGGGAGTTGTCTGGATAGTGCGTGAAAGCTTCCCGTATGTCAGCCCTGAGGAATGTCCGCGGCGTCCATGATCCGGTAGGCATAGCCCTGCTCGGCCAGGAACCGTTGCCGTTTTGCGGCGAAGTCCTGGTCAATCGTGTCCCGCGCGACCACGGTGTAGAACCTTGCGGCCCGACCATCGGCCTTGGGGCGCAGCAGGCGACCCAGTCGTTGAGCTTCCTCCTGCCGGGATCCAAAGGACCCGGACACCTGGATGGCGACCGAGGCCTCGGGGAGGTCGATGGAAAAGTTGGCTACCTTCGACACCACAAGAGTGTGGATTTCCCCGTTGCGGAACTCGCCAAACAGCCGCTGCCGTTCCTTCACGGAAGTGTCCCCCTTGATCACCGGGGCATTCAGGCGCTCGCCGAGCTCGTCCAACTGGTCGATGTACTGGCCGATCACCAGCAGCTGCTCGCCCTGGTGCGAGGCGACCAGCTTTTCGACCACGCCGCTCTTGGTCTCCGACGTGGCGCACAGGCGGTACTTGTCGCCGTCCTCGGCCATCGCGTAGGCAACCCGCTCGTCGCGCGGCAGATCCACTCGCACCTCCACACAGTCGGCCGGCGCGATGTAGCCCTGCGCCTCGATGTCCTTCCAGGGGGCGTCATAGCGTTTGGGGCCGATGAGGGAGAACACTTCGCCCTCCCGGCCATCCTCCCTGACCAGGGTCGCGGTCAGGCCGAGTCGGCGTCGTGCCTGCAGATCGGCTGTAATGCGGAAGATTGGGGCAGGCAACAGGTGCACCTCGTCATAGACGATCAGCCCCCAGTCATTCGCGTCGAGGAGTTCGAGGTGCGGGTAGAGGCCACCCCGCCGCAACGTCAGCACCTGATAGGTGGCTATGGTGACCGGCCGAATCTCCTTGACCGCGCCCGAGTACTCACCGATCTCGTCCTCGGTCAGGGACGTGCGCTTCAGCAGCTCATCCTTCCACTGGCGGGCGGAGACGGTGTTGGTGACCAGGATCAACGTGGTGGTCTGGGAGGTCGCCATCGCTGCAGCGCCCACCAGGGTTTTGCCCGCACCGCAGGGGAGTACGACGACGCCCGAGCCGCCCGACCAGAAGTTTTCCATGGCCAGCTTCTGATAGGGGCGCAGCGTCCACCCGTCCTCGAGCAGGGCGATGGGGTGGGGTTTGCCATCCACATAGCCGGCAAAGTCCTCCGCCGGCCAGCCCAGCTTCAGAAGCAACTGTTTGAGCTGACCGCGCTGGGAGGAGTGCACCACCACCGTTTCTCCGTCGATACGCGGGCCCAGCAGGGGCTGGATCTTCTTGGCGTGCAGCACCTCTTCAAGGACCGGGTAGTCGTTGGTGCGCAGGACCAGCCCATGCTGGTCGTCCTTCTCAAGGCGGAGCCGTCCGTACCGAGACATGGTCTCTTCGATGTCCACCAGCAGCGCGTGGGGTACCGGGAACCGTGAGTATTTCAGCAGGGTGTCGAGGACATGCTCGGCGTCGAGCCCTGCCGCACGGGCATTCCACAGCCCGAGCGGAGTCAGCCGATAGCTGTGGACGTGTTCAGGGGCGCGTTCCAGCTCAGCGAACGCCGCGATCGCGTGCCGTGCTTCGGTGGATTGTTCGTGGTCCACCTCAAGCAGGATGGTTTTGTCGCTTTGGACGATCAGCGGGCCGTCAGGCATCAGTTACTGCCCCTTCATCGATGGAAAGTAGTTCAACGTCCATGATCCGGTGGATCGAGACGACTTTTTCGACCTCGTTGGCCGGGTCAATGACCCGGACCCTGCCGCCGGATACAGATAGTGGAACAAGGACCTGCCGGGTGGAATTCCCTTGGCTGTCGGCGAACCCGAGCCGGACCGGGCGTCGCAGCCGGATTGCCTTGCGGAGGGTCTCGAGCCCCAGCAGGGTGTCACTCTCAGTGGTCGACATTCCGTCCGCAGGTGCCACCCCGGCACCGCGAAGCACTGCCACCTGGTTGGCGATGTCCTCCGATGAGAGGGTCCAGGGGTTCAGCGTCACCCGCGACGACGCCGCCGTCACGCTTCCCGGCCCGCCTGCGGGGCCGGACCGTCCGGGACTGGATGGCACAGCCAAGCCCTCGAGGGCGGGGGCGTACCCCAGGTCACGCAGGACCGCCGCGAGCTCTGGCCCGGACGCCTGGGAAATCACGACTGTCGGCGCGAGCTGCACCAGGCCAAGTGCTGCGGCCCGGGGATCGGTCAGGAGGGCTGAAAGCGCCGCATCATCGTCGCTGCGAACATAGCTGCTGGCCCTGCCCACCCGGAGACGGCCGTACCTCGACGCGGTGTCGTCGACCAAATACTTCAACGGCTGTGGAACGTCGGTGGCCGAATGGCGTGCCAGGAACGACAGAATCGTCGAGGCATCCTGGCCGTCGTCGAACGCGCGGCGCAGCGACTCCGCCGAGAACCGGTAGATGCTGGCCGGCCCCTGGCCCTCGGGGGTGGAGAGGAGGGCCAGTTCGGTGGCGACCTCGGGCTCGAGATATCCGGGGGCAACAGCGGTCAGGTCTGCCTGCAACATGAAGTGCCGCAGCGGGGCGGGCAGGGCGCCGCGCAGGACGGCGGCGGCGTCGTCGTGCCTGCTGGCTGCGGTCAGGGAGCCTAGCTCAGTCAATGCGCCGGACCCCATCAGGCCAAGGCGGGACGCCTCCGTGAGCATGCCCGGAACCAGCCGGGCAAAGCGCCGCTGCAGGCGCGGCTGGCTCCACGTAAGCCACTCGACGACGTCGCGGGTCTGCAATACGGCCGACATGGCGCCGTCAATTGGGTGCCCGCTGGCGTCGTCGCTGAGGGCAGCCAGCGCCGCCAGCATCCGGGACCGGATGTGGGGGGCGTCGGGTCGGCCGGCCTCGGCCGCCAAAGCGTTCACCGTGGCACCGGCGGTGAGCTGGGTTCCTACCAACGACGGCGCGCGTTGCGCATCCAGCCACGTGGTCGCCAGACGGTGCCACTGCTCCACCCGGTCCTGCGCCAGCCAGAGAGTGCCTGGTTCAATGCGCCAACGGGAGGTGTCGACGTCGAGTACCAGCAGGCCGGCGAGGGCCGCGAGCTCCACCAGCCAGGCAGCCTGCTCGGTGTCGACCCGCAGGGCATCGGCGAGCCGCCGGATTTCCCGGACGCCCACCCCGCCGGACCGCAACGTGGTGATCGGGAAAACCTCGACGGCTGCGACGAGATCGGTGACCAGACGGAGGGTTTCGGCGACCGCGCTGTGCGCGGCGTTATCCCGCAGACTGTTCCGGATGGTTCGAAGCTCGGGAACCGGGGGGTCACAGCGCAGCTGCTCGATGATGGAATGACCACGCGCTGCCCGTCCCACGGCGCGGGGGAGCTCAACATGGCTCGCATCCAGGCGGGCGAGGAGCCCGTGGGTGAGTAACCACTGAATCGGTGAACCCGGGTCCTCAGCGCTCACCGGGGAGGCACCGACCGCCGAGACACTGAATTTGCCGAGCAGGTCCCTGGTGCGTTCGGGTGCCAGGGACAGCAGGGCCTCCCAGCCAGCGGGAGTCGAAACGACGTCGTGGAGGACCTCGGCTGCGGCGTCGGCTGTGGTGGCCTCGCCGATCTCCAGCCCGAGCTTGCGGAGCCGGTCGACGCCGACGGGCAGCTGTTTGGCGTACCCGGGGAGAAGCCGGACCAGCTGGGTGATCTCCCGGCCCAGTCCGGCAGGGTAGGGGCCCAGGGCCTCGGCCAGGGAGGCAACGGGAAGGTAGAACCGGCGGTTCTGGTCAGCGGCCGAAGCCTCCGGCGGGGCCGGGGCGCGGCGGAGCAGAGCGAGCGCATGTAAATGGGCCAGGAATCCGTCCAGGATCTTCACGGTCGACCCCTTGATGTCCGACCGGAGCCAGGCCGCAGTGGTGCTTTGCCCGGTGTCACCATGAGTTGAAAGCTGCACGGCAGTGAGCACGTCCAGCTGGGGTTCGCTCAGGTTTTCCAGCGCCCGCTGGACGCTGACCCGGGTGGAAGCGCGGGCGGCGAGGGCGGCGAAATCGGGGACCGGTGGGAGAACGAGGTCCGGGCGCGCTGTGAGAAGGTCACGGAGCCGTGCGTCGCTGCGTGCAGCCAAATCGGTGGCCAGATCGCGGATAGCGGACATTATGACAACGTTACCCCGTTTGCCTGTGCTCGCCCCGCCCGATCACCCGGTGGGAGCCCGCGGCAGGAGCTGGAGTCAGGCCCGCCTGCGGGTCCGAAATCCCGAGATCACCATGAGGATCATGAGGATAAAGGCCACCGGAAGGCAGATGTAGGCTCCGGCAACAAAGCCTGGCCACACGGTGCCCTGGAAAAAGGCAGTGATCAGCACGGCAGTAAGCGAAAGCAAGCCGATGATCGCCAGGGCCACTGCTGTCACCATCAGGATCAGGCGCGGCAGGTTCCGCTCCGGAGTGCTGGATCCGTGGTCTGGAAGGGGGCGGGGTGAGGTATTTGCCATAACGCTAACAGCGTACAAGGTGTGCCCCTTTCATGAAGCACACTGGTAGAGAGGATATTCTGGAAGGCAGAGACTTTCCCGACGAGACGCTGGCCCCGCCGCAAGGACATGGGCACCAGATCCTTTTCCAAGGATCGGCACGGTCACAGCAGTGTCCGACGCAGCACCTACAGAACGAGGTAACGACGTGCCTATTGGCAAGGTCAAGTGGTTTGACGCTGAAAAGGGTTTTGGTTTCCTGGCTACCGACGACGGTCAGGAGGTCTTCCTTCATGCCTCGGCGCTGCCCGCAGGAGTGACCGAGGTGAAGGTGGGCACCAAACTGGAGTTCGGCGTCGCCGACGGCCGCAAGGGACTTCAGGCGCTCTCCGCCCGCATCCTCGAGGCGCCGGCCTCGGTTGCGAAGGCAACACGTAAAAGCGCCGATGATATGGCCGTGATCACCGAGGACCTCATCAAGTTGCTCGACGACGTCTCCAATGGGCTGCGCCGTGGCCGGTACCCCGACAAGTCGCACGCCGGCAAGGTCGCAGCGGTCCTCCGCGCGGTCGCGGACGATCTGGACGCGTAGGCCGAATCGTGGATTCAGACCTGGAAATCGTCGCTCATTCAGCGGACGTCGCTGACCCGGCGATCGCGGAGGCGGCCGACGACGCAGTGGTTCCGCCGAAACGTCGTGCACTCCGGAAGCCGTCCAAGCCCGACGCTCTATTGGCAGATGCTGTGGAATTCGCGCGAAACGGTGTGAACGAGATTGCCGAGCAGGGGCAGGTCGGCACCCATGTGGGCGCCTATCCCGACGCCGAACGGGTGGTGACCCACCGGTTCGAAGCCCACCTGCCCGGCTACGGCGGCTGGCACTGGTTTGCCACCCTGGCCCGGGTACCCCGCGGTAAGGAACCGACGATCTCCGAGGTTGGCCTGCTGCCGTCCGAGACGTCATTGCTGTCCCCACCCTGGATTCCCTGGGCCGAGCGGGTACGCCCCGAGGACTCCGCCAAGGACGAATCAGTTTCCCCTGACGCTGCTGGAGGAGAATAACCAGTTGACTCACGGTAGTTGCGGACGAGGCCGAGCGGAACTCACCTGATGGGGATGTTCCGCTCGCTGCATATCCATAACTACCGGGTCTGGTTTTTCGGAGCACTGGTCTCCAACATCGGCACCTGGATGCAACGCACCGCCCAGGACTGGCTGGTGTATGACATCCTCACCGATCAGGATGCAGCAGCCATGGGCATTGTCATGGCGCTCCAGCTCGGCCCCCAACTGCTCGTCGCCCCCTGGGCAGGTCTGATCGCAGACTCGGTGGACCGGCGGAAACTACTGATTATCACCCAGCTCTCGATGGCGGCACTCGGCGTCGGACTCGGGCTGATGGTGGTGCTCGGGGCGGCCGAACTCTGGCATGTGTACGCCTTTGCCCTCGCCCTCGGATTCGTTTCCGCGGTCGACGCGCCAGCACGGCAGACATTCGTCTCCGAATTGGTCAGGGACGACTATCTCCCCAACGCAGTCGCTTTGAATAGCGCCTCTTTCAACGGTGCGCGGATGGTTGGCCCAGCGGTGGCGGGTCTGCTCACCGTGGCGGTGGGCCCCGGCTGGGTATTTATGATCAACGCGCTCACGTTCGGCGCCATGATCTTTGTGCTGATGACCATCAGACGGTCCGAGTTGCGAGTCCTGGAGAAGTCTCCGCCGGGCAAGGGCCGGATTCGGGAGGGCTTCAGATATGTGCGTAACCGGCCCGACCTGATGATGGTGATGCTCGCGATCTTCATCGTCGGCACCTTTGGACTCAACTTTGCCGTCTACATCGCGGCGATGGCACGCACCGAGTTCAACAGTGGCGCCGGAGTGTTCGGCGTGCTGTCATCGGTGATGGCCGTCGGCTCGGTAGCGGGCGCTCTGCTCTCGGNCGGCCCGCCGCAGCAAACCGAGGCTCCGGTTCATTTACGGGGCGGCAGCAGCTTTCGGGGTCGCCTGTGCCGCAGCAGCGCTGGCCCCCACGGTCTGGCTGTTCGGTCTCACCCTGATCCCGGTGGGCCTGTTCGCGCTGACACTCATGACCAGTGCCAATGCGTACGTCCAGACCACCACCGAGCAGGTGATGCGCGGCAGGGTCATGGCGCTGTATTTCGCCATTTTCCTCGGCGGCACACCGCTCGGCGCACCAATCGTCGGCCTGGTCTCCAACACTTTTGGTCCACGGTGGAGCCTCGCCGTCGCCGCAGCGGCCGGCATCATTGCGGCGCTGGCTGGAATGATCTGGGCCTGGCGGGCCCACCATCTACGGCTTCGCTACGATCCGGCCCCACGGCGTCGGCTGCGGATTGAAACTGACTTCGGGAAACCTCTCACCGATCCCTAAGATCCCTGCCAGCCACAGGCTTTTGGGATCTTAGGGGGCGGCGGAGGGCTAGCGTCCGCCGATCACGAAGTCGATGCAGGCCAGCAGGGCTGAAATATCGTCCGGTTCAATCGAGACGAACGTCGCGATGCGCAGCTGGTTCCGGCCCAACTTCCGGTACGGCTCGACGTCGACAATGCCGTTGGCACGCAACACCTTCGCGAGTGACGCAGCGTCAACGGAGTCGTCGAAGTCGATGGTCGTAATGACATTGGAGCGGTCCTCGGCGCGCGTGACGAAGGGGGTGGCGACGTCGGACGCTTCCGCCCACTGGTAGACCCGCCCCGCGGACTCCGCGGTGCGGGCCGCAGCGAACTCGAGACCGCCGCTCTGGTTCAACCATTCGACCTGGGCGTTGAGAGTCACCAGGGTGGCCAGGGACGGGGTGTTGTAGGTCTGGTTGAGTAAAGAGTTGTCGATGGCCGTCTGGAGGTTCAGGAAATCAGGGATCCAACGGTCGGTCGCCGCGATCCGGGCTGCGCGCTCCAGCGCGGCCGGCGAGAACAGGCCAAGCCACAGGCCGCCGTCGGACGCGAAGTTTTTCTGGGGCGCGAAGTAGTAGACGTCGGACCCACTGACATCCACGTCCAGGCCGCCGGCGGCCGACGTCGCGTCGATGAGGACCAAGGCATCCGGTGCGGCGCCGTCGACCCGGTGCACCGGTGCTGCCACACCGGTGGAGGTCTCGTTCTGCGGCCAGGCGTAGACGTCCACGCCTGTTTCCGCTGCAGGGGTGGGGCGCGTCCCCGGGGCCGAGGTGATCACCGAGGACGCCTGGAGGAAGGGCGCCTTGTTGGTGGCGGAAGCGAACTTCGCCCCGAATTCCCCGAACGACAGGTGCTGGGCCTTGTCCTGCACCAGCCCGAAGGATGCAACATCCCAGAACGCTGTTGACCCACCAACGCCCAGCACCACCTCGTAGCCGGCCGGCGCGTTGAACAGCTGGCTCAGGCCTTCCCGGACCGAACCGACAAGGTTGCGCACCGGCGCCTGACGGTGGGACGTGCCAAGCAGGGTCCGTCCGGCCTGCGCGAGGGCCTCCATCTGCTCGTCGCGCACCTTCGACGGGCCGGCTCCGAAACGCCCGTCGGCGGGAAGGAGGCCAGCGGGGATCAATTGGTCCGGGGAAATGCTCATGGTCTCTCCAAGGGGGTAAGCGTGCGACACAAGACGGGATACATTCTGCCGCACTACCCGGCCCTGGCGGCATTTGTGAACATGCCCCGACCGGGCACCCGGTTGCCGCTGATTGCCGCGGCCTCTGGTAAATGGGTTAACCTTGGTGAGCGTAGAACTTGTGTTCGGCGCTGGCGATATGTGCCGCGCTCCCACCGCGAAAGCTGCCCGCTGTTCCATCCCGCACCAGTGCCTAGGAGCTGAACCGCATGACGGACCTCATCGATACCACTGAGATGTATCTGCGGACCATCCTGGAACTGGAGGAGGAAAACATTGTTGCCCTCCGCGCCCGGATCGCTGAACGGCTCCGCCATTCCGGTCCTACCGTCTCCCAGACCATCGGCCGGATGGAGCGCGACGGGCTGGTGATCGTCTCGGGCGATCGCCACCTCGAATTCACTGACCTTGGCCGCCGTCGCGCCATCGGGGTGATGCGCAAGCACCGCCTCGCCGAACGTCTCCTCTCCGACGTGATTGGCCTGGATTGGGCTTATGTCCACGAAGAGGCCTGCCGCTGGGAGCACGTGATGAGCGAGCGGGTTGAACAGCGGTTGTACGAGCTGCTGGGAAAGCCCACCGAGTCTCCATACGGCAACCCTATTCCGGGGCTTGAGGCCCTGGGCGGCCCGCCAACCCAGGGCTTCACCGACGGTGTCCGCAGCCTCCTGTCGGTGATCGGCGCCAATCCTCAGGGGTCAGTGATTACCCTTGTCCGGCTGGCCGAGCCCATTCAGGTGGACCCGGAACTGCTCTCCCAACTCGATGAGGGTGGGTTGCGGCCCGGAACGGTCATCGGCGTGCAGGCGGCCGGCGACTATGTGTCGGTCAGGGTCGAGGGTATCGAGGGCGCGCTGGAGCTCCCGCCGGAGGTCGCCGCACACGTGTTCGTGTCGGTCGCCGGGCCGGCTCTCTAACCCTCCACGGCACAATATTGCCGCAAGTTATCCACAGGAAAAGATAACGAACGTATCTCTTTTGCTTCTGGTCGTGGATGATGGAAAGCTGACGTTGATACATCAGCGTTATCCAAACCGCACGCCTAACCCTGTCAGCGGATTTGGATGCTGAGACCCGTGACAGGGGCGGAGGACCCATCAGACGGCGGCTGATAAGCCGCCTTGGGGTGAAGTCCGGACGCGGTGCTGCTTCGGCGGACCGGTCAGGGCCGAGTTTCTTCCCGAACTCGAATCCGACAGCTAACTTCGCAGGCATATACGAAAGGGACCCTTTGTCGAAGCACCATGCTTCGGGACGCCGCCGTGCCGGCGCCCCAGTACCTGCCGTGCGTCCTCGGGACGCGCAACGACTCGAACGACGACGACGAGCAACCCGGGTCAGGGGCGACTTTTCGCTCACCGGGATGAGCCAAAAATTCGCCATCGCCGCAGCCGCGTCCGGGCTGGTGCTGACCGTTACGCTACCCACCACCGCGGGGACGGCCCCGCAGGACGACAATGCGGCCGCCGTAGCCGTTGCGCCCACCGTGCAGGCGACTGTTGCGCCCCGGGAAATCAGCGTTCCCGACGCGGCGCTGGTCGACTTCAGCCGCACCGCATTGCAGAGCACCTTTGACGCAGACGCCAAGCTCAGCGAGATCATGACCGCTGCAGACTCAGCGGCTGTACCTGCAGCGGCCCGCGGCTCCCTGTCAGCTCCCATGGACAAGCTGATTGTCACGTCCCCGTTCGGTTACCGGGTCAGCCCGATTACCGGTTTGGGTGGGGAACTCCACTCAGGTCAGGACTTCAGCAGCTCGTGCGGCACTGAAGTGTTCGCGGCAGCGTCCGGCACTGTCACCTTTGCCAGCTGGCACCCCTATGGCGGTGGAAACCGCGTGGTCATCGATCACGGCAACGGGCTCGAATCCACGTACAACCATCTCTCGTCCAGCAGTGTCCAGGAGGGGCAGTCAGTGGACCGCGGTGAGGTTGTCGCCCAGAGCGGTAGTACCGGTGCATCCACCGGCTGCCACCTGCATTTTGAAGTGATGGTTGACGGTCAGGCCGTGGACCCCATGGGCTGGCTGTAACCAAGGACACACCGTTTCGTGACCGGAATGTGACATTGCGGTCAATCTCATGTACCGTCAATCTCGTGCCAAATTCTAATAGGTTTGGCACCCTCGAGCAGATCGCCTAGCTCTGCCACTGCCTGAGGTTCCGTTCGCACAATTCGCATGGCAGAGGCGGGGGAACCAATTAGTGGATTTCGCAAGAAATCCTTGGGGTTAAGTCGTCTGATTCCACTGGGAATCAGAGGGCCGGGTGACTCCCATCCGAATCCGACAGCTCACCTCGCAGGCAATTGGGAGAGGCAATCGAACGTGTCAACTAGCTCTTCTCTGGGCCGCCACAGGGCCGCCCGTACGCACACCAGCCCCCTGACAGCCATCTCAAGCGCCGTCTCCTCGAACGCTGGTTCCGTCGGCCGCCAGGCAGCAGTCATCGTCGCAGCGTCAGGGCTCGTCCTGACCGCCGGACTGCCAGCCCACGGGTTCGGTGAGTCCGAGCGTGTCGTTCAGCTCTCCACCCCCCTGATCTCGATTGCTGCTACGGCTGACGCCGTAAGCGCTCCCGCCACCGCCGAGATCACCTTCGAGCGTGCAGCCGTGTCGGCGACGCCCGCCGCCGTAGCTGCTCCAGTCGTCGAGGTGCAGGCCGACGTCATCGAGCCAATAACAGCCGCCGCTGAGCCGGTAGCCGAAATGGTGGCAGAGCCCGCCGTGCAGGAAGCAGCGCCAGTCGAGGCAGCGCCAGTTGAGGCGCCCGCAGCAGAAGCAGTAGTCGCACCAGCTGCGCCAGCCCAGACGCCCGCAGCCGAAAAGCCAGCCCCCAAGGCTGCCCCTTCCGGTAACATCGCCGCTGGTCTGGTCGGATCCGCCTACTCCCAGATCGGTGTCGGGCAGGACTGCACCGCCATGGTTGAGAAGGCACTTCGCTCCGTCGGCAAGTCCGTTGGCGACATTGCGCCTGGCGATTTCTTCGCCTTCGGATCAGTTGTTGGCTCTCCAGCGGCGGGCGACCTGGTAATCACCGCCGGCCACGTAGCCATCTACGTCGGAAACGGCCAAGTCATCAGCGGTGGCCTGAACGGCATGAACACCGACCTCCATTCCCTTTCCGACCTCCCCGGCGCTAGCTTCGTCCGCGTTAGCTAAGACCACACCGAACCCTGGAGAACGCAAAAATGACAACTCGCACAGCTATTGCACGTCACCGTGCCGATAAGCGCCACAACACCAACTTCTCGGCTCTGGCCAAAGCAGTAACCGAGAACGCTGGCGGCATGGGCCGTCAGGCAGCTGTAATCGCCGCAGCATCAGGCCTTGTCCTGACCGGTGGGGTATCGGCCAACGCTGCTGAGCTCTCCCTCGAATCAGCCGAACGGACCACCCTGACCTCCGCGCTGGAGATCCAGGCCGCTCCAGCCGCCGTCGAAGCTCCCGCAGACGCCGACATTGCGTTCAACCGCACCCCGGTCAAAGCCGTAGCAGCCCCAGCAGTCGTCGAAGCCCCAGCAGTCACTGTTCAGGCTGAGACCGTTGTGGAGATCGAAGAGGCTCCGGCCGTGGCCCCGGCCGCTGAGCCCGAAACCGTAGAGCCGGTTACCGTAACACCTGCAGTGAACGTCGAGCCGGAAGCGCCCGTCCGGACCACTCCAGCACAGGCCGCTCCGGCAGCCGAGGCCCCCGTCGCGCAGAAAGCCCCAGCCGCATCCTCAGGGAAGGCAGCAACAATCGCGGCCGCAGCACAGGCTCAGCTGGGAGTCACCCAGGACTGCACCCGTCTGGTGAGCAACGCCCTGGCAGCAGCAGGGATCAACTTCCACGGCTGGCCAGCCGGGTACCTGTCCCTCGGACGCACGGTCAGCGCCGGCGAAGCCATCCCAGGTGACCTCATCTACTACACAGATGGCGGAGCCGGAGTGGCCCACATCGCTGTGTACATCGGTGGCGGCCAGGCAGTCCACGGTGGGTTCAACGGCAACCAGACTGTGGTCGCTCCAGCCGACCTTGGTTCGGGCCCAGTCTTCATCCGCGTCGGCGGCTAGGAACACCCCGCATGACGACAAAAGACCCGGAGGAATTTCCTCCGGGTCTTTTTGTGCGTCTGGCAGCCGCCCGGACTGTCAAGGCGATCGGTCCGCGACGACACGCGTGGACCAGCTCCATCAAAATTAGCTAACCGAGCGTCAGCCGAACTACCCTTACTCAAAAGGAGTCAGGATTTCGGCCTGCGACCCCGGCGATAGGGGTAGAGGCCTGATCGGCAAAGAGGAATGTGCATGCGCACTCTCGTTCTGAATGCTGGATATGAGCCGCTGGCGGTAGTGACCTTCCGCCGGGCGCTGGTCCTTGTGCTGGCCGGCAAAGCCAGCGTCGTCGCGGAAGGGGAGGAACCGGTCATCGGACCCAATGAGATTCTCGGGCGCCCCTCGGTCATCCTGCTGAACCGGTACGTGAAAATCCCCTACCGGCAAAGTCTTGTGGTCACCCGCAGGGGTGTGCTGCGCCGCGACAACCATCTGTGCGCCTACTGCGGCAAAAGCGCCTCCACCATCGATCACGTGTATCCACGCTCCCGCGGCGGGGACTCCAGCTGGGAAAACCTCGTAGCCTGCTGCCTCAGGTGCAACAACGACAAGGGTGACAAGACGCTCGCCTCTCTGGGGTGGCAGCTGGGGGTCACCCCACAACCGCCCCGAGGTCCATCCCACCACTTCCGTGAGATCGAGAAGCCAGCCCCGCAGTGGAGCGCCTTCCTCCGGTCGGAGAGCGCCGCTTGAGCGCTCAGGTACCCGTTGCCTTCAATGCCGTAGTGCTCTCGGGTGGCAGATCCTCACGCCTGGGAGGTACACCCAAGGCCCATCTCGAGCACAAGGGGCAAAGCCTGCTTGACCTGACCTGTCAGGCCGCGGCAGCTGCACGACGGATCGTCGTCGTCGGGCCAGACGACGTCGAAGGCGCAACCTTCCGGGCTCGACCGGTGTCGCGCGAGTTTGTCCGCGAGTCGCCACCGTTCGGCGGGCCGGCCGCGGCGCTGGCTGCCGCCGTCGACCATTTACAGGACGACTCGACACCGTGGCTGCTGGTGCTGGCGTGCGACATGCCGCGCATCGCGGAGGCGATTCCTTCGCTTCTGAAAGCGGCGGTCGATCGTCCGGATTCCTCGGCGATGGCGCACGACGGCGGCCGGGACCAGCCGCTGGCCGCCCTCTACCGTTTTGCTGACCTGCGGTTAGCGGTGCAGGAGATCCACGCCTCCGGAGGGGCCCAGAATCTATCGATGAAGGCACTCCTTGCTAGGGTGCAATGGAGAGCAATTGACGTTCGGCCGGGCAGTACCGCCGACGTCGACACCTGGGCTGACGCTCAATCCCTCGGTGTCTCAGGCACAGCACCGACCTAGATTCAGGAGCAGCGATGAAAAAACAGGATCAGATCCTTCAGGAATGGAGTGCCCAACTCATTGAGGCCTTCGAGCTTCAGGGCACCACCATCGATATCGATGCCATCCTTTCCCTCGCGGGGGACGCAGCCCATTCAATAGTGCGCCCGGCAGCGCCGCTGACCACCTTCATTGCTGGCTATGCCGCTGGCCTCGCCGTGGCCAGCCAGCAGGCTACCGAGGCGGTAGCCATGGAGTCAGCGATTGAGGCTGCCCGTCGCCAGTGTCCCACCGAAGACGCGGCCACCCCACCAACGGCGGAGGCCCAGTGAGCGAATCCCCCATGAGTGAATCCCCAGTGAGTGATACTGCCACCGACAACTCCACCGGCCGGAACCTCGACTGGGAGCAGGCGCGACGCGTCGCCTACGACGCCGGAACGCCAATGGCCAACCAGACAGTCCCGCTCTCCGAAGCGCTTGGACAAACACTGGCTGAGCCGGTCACGGCTTTACAGGCCATCCCGCACTACGCGTCGTCGGCCATGGACGGTTGGGCAGTCAACGGCAATCCACCGTGGCAACTGGTTAGTCATGCACCAAAGGAAGAGCACCCCTGGTCGCGTCCTGCCCCGCACCAGGATTCGGGTGCGGGACCGCTGGTTCCCGGTGAGGCGACATTCATCCTGACCGGCGGCGTGGTACCGGAGGGGACCACCGGGATCCTCCGGATGGAGCACGGCGCCGTCCGCGGTGATTCCCTGGACCGCAACGAGCGGGCCCGGCCGGACGAGCCGAGGCCCCAGGAACACATCCGACCGGCCGGCGAGGAGGCCCCTCAGGGCAGCGAGACCATTCCCGCGAACGTCACCCTGAACCCGGCCCAGATTGCCCTGGCCGCGGTCTGTGGCTACGACAACCTTCCAGTGCTGAGGGCACCGCGGGTGTCCTTGCTGCTGACCGGCGACGAGGTCATCGAAGCCGGGCTCCCCGAGCCGGGGCAGGTCCGTGACACGTTTGGTCCCCAGCTTCCCGGTCTGGTCCAGATGATGGGTGGGCACGTCGACACCTCGGGCCGTGCCAAGGATGACCTCGACGACGTCGTCGCCGCCATCAGCGCCGAAGCGCTCGATGAACTCTCCCTCGCTCGCGCCTCCGGTGACGTCCTCATCACCACCGGCGGGACGGGCAGTTCCTCGGCTGACCACATCAGGCGCGCGTTGGAGACGCTCGAGGCAGAGTTCATCATTGACGGCATCGCGATGCGGCCCGGCCACCCCACGCTGCTGGCCCGACTGCAGGACGGCCGGTTCCTGGTAGGTCTCCCCGGCAATCCCCTGGCCGCGATGATGGCCATGTTTACCGTGGTGGGCCCGCTGCTGGCAGGCCTGCGCGGAGCGCCGTTCCCCGAAACCGACGAAGTTACCGTCGGGGAAGCATTCGATGAACTTCCCGGTCGGAGCCGGGTGGTGCCCTACCGGCTGGAATCCGGCCGGGCCGTCGCGGCTACTCACCAGCGCTCCGGCATGCTGAGAGGCCTCGCCTCCGCGGCCGGGGTCATGGTGGTGCCGGCTGACGGCTGCGTTGCGGGAGACAGGTTGCCAGCGCTGCGCCTGCCGTGGATCAGCTAAAACTCCACCTGATAAAACACCGGCGCCCTCATTCAGCTGAATGGGGGCGCCGGTGTTTTAGGCTCAGAGCGGTTCAGCTCAGGCGATCTTCTCAAGCCGGATGATGACCGACTTGGACGTCGGTGTCCCACTGACGTCAGCCGTGGAATCCAACGGCACCAGCACGTTGGTCTCGGGGTAGTAGGCGGCCGCGCAGCCCCGCGGGGTGGCGTAGGTGACCGCCCGGAAGTTCTCGGCCCGGCGCTCAACGCCATCGGAGAACTGCGAGACCAGGTTCACCATTTCTCCTTCGGCGATCCCAGCAGCTGCCAGATCGTCCGCATGCACCAGCACCACACGTCGTCCGCCGTGGATGCCGCGGTACCGGTCATCCTTGCCGTAGATCGTCGTGTTGTACTGATCGTGCGACCGTAGGGTCTGCAGCAGCAGCCGCCCCTCGGGGATCTTCGGGTACTCGAGGGCGTTGCCGGTGAAGACCGCCTTGCCGGACGGAGTGGTGAACTTCCGGCCGTCACGGGGACCATTCGGCAGGACGAACCCACCCGTTTCAATCCGGGTGTTGTAATCCTCGAAGCCAGGGATGACCGCCTCAATGTGGTTACGGATGACCGAGTAGTCGGCCTGCGCCGCAACCCAGTCGATCTGCGGGGCGTTGTCGCGGAACGGGCTCTCCGGGCGAGCGAACAACCGGTCACCGAGCTCACACACGATCGAGATCTCCGAGCGCACATCCGGTCCCGGGGGACGAAGCCGTCCACGCGAGGCATGCACCGCACTCATCGAGTCTTCGACCGTCACCCGCTGGTCGCCGGTGGCCTGGGTGTCCCGATCCGTCCGGCCCAGGGCCGGCAGAATCAAGGCACGACGGCCGGTGATCAGGTGCGAACGGTTCATCTTCGTCGACACCTGTACGGTCAGGCGCGTGTTGCGGAGCGCCTTGTCGGTCACATCGGAGTCCGGAGTGGCGCGCACAAAGTTGCCTCCCATCGCCATGAAGACCTTCGCGCCGCCGTCGCGCATGGAACGGATCGCCGCAACAACATCGACGCCGTGCTTACGCGGCGACGCGAAGTTGAAGTGCGAGTCCAGACTGTCGTGGAAACCGTCGGGCATGCGCTCGAAGATGCCCATGGTGCGGTCGCCCTGCACGTTTGAGTGTCCCCGGACCGGGCAGACGCCCGCTCCAGGCTTCCCGATATTGCCCTGCAACAGGAGGACGTTGACGACGTCGCGCAGTGTCTTCACCGAGTGCTTGTGCTGGGTCAGACCCATCGCCCAGCACACCACGGTGCCGGGGGACGCGATCATCCGATCGCCGACCGAGGTGATCTGAGACTTGGCGATTCCGCTGGCCTCGACGATCTCGTCCCAGGACACGTCACGCAGTTCCTGCAGGTACTCTTCCAGGCCAGTGGTGTGTTCCTTGATGAACTCGTGGTCGAAAACCGTCCCGGTCTTCTCCTCCTGCTCCAGCAGGTACTTGCCGAGACCCTGGAACAGGGCCTGGTCGCCGCCGAGGCGGATCTGGAGGAAATCGTCGGAGAGCTGGGTGCCGCCGCCGAACCTGGTGCCGAGGATGCCGGAGATCTTCTGCGGATTTTCGAAGCGCAGCAGCCCAGCCTCGGGCAGCGGGTTGATCGCGACGATCTGCCCGCCGTTCTTCTTCGCCTTTTCCAGCGACGTCAGCATGCGGGGGTGGTTGGTGCCCGGGTTCTGGCCCGCGACCAGGATCAGCGGGGCCTTGTCGACGTCTTCGAGGGACACCGTCCCCTTACCGATGCCGATGGTCTGGGTCAGCGCGGAGCCCGAGGACTCGTGGCACATGTTCGAGCAGTCCGGCAGGTTGTTGGTGCCGATACCACGCACCATCAACTGGTACAGGAATGCCGCCTCGTTGGAGGTACGGCCGGAGGTGTAGAAGACCGCTTCGTCGGGACTGTCCAGTGCCGCCAGCTCTTCGACGATGATGTCGTAGGCCTGATCCCAGCTCACCGGACGGTAATGGGTGCCACCCTCTTCCAGGAGCATGGGATGGGTGATGCGGCCCTGCTGGCCCAGCCAGTACTCATCGCGCTCGTTGAGCTCGGCAACCGAGTGCTTCTCGAAGAACGACGGCGTCACGATGCGGCGCGTCGCTTCTTCGGCGACAGCCTTGGCGCCGTTTTCGCAGAACTCGGCGGTGTGCCGTTTGTCACCCTCGGGCCAGGCGCAGCCCATGCAGTCGAAACCCTTTACCTGGTTCACTGCCAGCAGCGTCTGCGCGCTGCGCACCGGACCCATCTGGTCCAGGGAAATCTTCAGGGAGTTCAGAACGGCGGGAAGTCCCACCGCTTTTCTCTTGGGCTTACCGACCTCAATTTCGGCTTCGTTGATTCCATCTTTGGGCGCACGAGTCGCCATAGCCATCACATCCTAGGGTCAGAAGTCCACTAGTCTCATCCTAGGACAACGGTAGGAGTGCAAATTGAAGAAGCGCGTCAGTCAGCGCCGCCAGATCACCCGGTTCCGCCTCGGCGCAACCGAAAATGGCATCAGCCGGCGCGAGGATATTCTCGCCGGTGAGGAACCGCTGGAGATCCGCTTGGGAGCAAAGTCTTTTTCGGTGACCATGCGCACACCCGGCGACGACTTTGACCTGGTGGCAGGATTCCTGGTCTCTGAGGGCATCGTCTGGGAGCCCGGGCAGCTGGTCAGTCTCCGCTACTGTGCAGGAGTGGACGACGCCGGTCAGCAGACCTTCAACGTGGTCGAATCCCAGCTCAGACCCGATGTGGTACTTCCGGACACCACGATGGAACGCCATGTGTACACGTCCAGTTCCTGTGGAATCTGCGGTACAGCCTCGATCGATGCGGTGCGCAAGTCGTCCCGTTTTGACGTGCACGACGACGACGCCCAGGTCACGCTCCCGGCGCTCGCCGGGCTGCCCGACCGGTTGCGTGAATCACAAAAGCTGTTCGACTCGACCGGTGGCGTGCACGCTGCGGGGCTGTTCACCCGCGACGGCGAATTGTTATGCCTTCGTGAGGACGTGGGCCGGCACAACGCGGTCGATAAGGTGGTGGGCTGGGCGCTGCGGGAGGGAATGCTCCCCCTGAAGGGAACCATCCTCCAGGTGTCCGGGCGGGCCTCCTTCGAGCTGGTGCAGAAGGCGCAGCTTGCGGGGATCCCCGTGCTGTCGGCCGTCAGCGCGCCGTCGTCGTTGGCTGCCGACCTCGCCGAGGAAACCGGCATCACCCTGGTGGGCTTCAGCCGCGGCACCTCACTGAACTGCTACACGCACCCGCAGCGGATCGCAGCCTAGCCACCACCGACGTCAGGGGCCTCGCGCATGGAACTCGGTATCTACAGTTTCGGGGACATCCACCCCAACCCGGTGACGGGAGAGCGGGTTTCGCCGCAGCAGCGGATGGCGGACCTGCTGGAGCGGGCCCGGCTCGCCGACCAGGTGGGACTGGACTATTTCGGCATCGGTGAACACCACCGCCCGGACTACGCCGTGTCGTCGGTGGTGCCCGTGCTCGCCGCGGCCGCCGCGCAGACCACCAGGATCCACCTCGGCTCGGCGGTCACAGTCCTGAGCACCGAGGACCCGGTGCGGGTGTACCAGCAGTTCGCGACCCTCGACCTCCTCTCCGGAGGCCGGGCTGAGCTCACGGCCGGGCGGGGGTCCTTCATCGAGTCCTATCCGCTGTTCGGGGCGGAACTCGGGGACTACGAAGAGCTCTATGAGGAGAAAATCCGGCTGCTGCTGCAGCTCGACGCCGCTGAACGCATTACCTGGACCGGCAAGTTCCGTGCCGCCTTGGATGATGCGTTGATCCTGCCGCGGCCCACCTCAGGGCACCTCGACATCTGGATCGCTACCGGCGGCACACCGGCGTCGTCAGTGCGGGCTGCACGCCTGGGCACACCCGTGATCTTCGCCTTGCTTGGCGGAGCCGTGGGGAACTTCGCCCAGCACGCGCAGCTCTATCGCGAGACAGCTGCCCGGGCGGGCCATGACCCCTCGACCCTGAAGGTGGGCCTGAGCGGCGTCGGGCTGGTGTTGAGGAAGGACGCCCCAGCCGTCTTCAAGCCGTACTGGCTGGACACGATGAAGCGGATTTCATCGGAGCGGGGCTTCCCGATGCCGAGCGAGGTCACCTACAACATGCAGGCGGCACGCACCGGGGCGATCTTCGTGGGGAACCCCGAGGAAGTGGCGGAGAAGATTGTGCTGGCCCACTCACAGATGCAGCACGACCGCCACATTCTGCAGCTCGACTGGTCCTCCGTGCCGCAGGCGCAGGTACTCGAGTCGATTGAACTGCTCGGCACCGAGGTGCTGCCCATGGTGCGCCGTGAGCTCGGTGTGGTGGCGCCGTAGCGGTGAGCACCAAAGTGTCTCACCCAAGGCTGACATACAGCGAAAGTTGCCCACGGATGTCCAGGTTCCTCACCGAAACGGGCCAAGCGGGCACGACGACGATGCTAGCCGGGAATGCGTTCGCCGGCTTCCACCGGGACGCCGATGCGGTTACCGTCGATCGGCCGCGGGCAGGTGCCATACGGGGTGAACGCGCTCGGGTAGTTCAACGCACGGTTGAAGTCGAGCTGGACCCGACCGTCAGGTGACACCCGGTCGGTGACAAGGAAACGCCACCCGGCAGTGGTGTCCTTGTTCGTCGCATCATGGAACGCCACTTTCAGGGAGCCGTCCCGCTGCTGTTCGGCCATCAGGGTATGTTCATCGCCACCGATGACAAAGGAAACCGTTCCGGTCGCCTGGGCGACGTCGTCGACCTCGGGATGGGCGGTCCGGATCGGTATCTCACGCGCCGCCGGAAAGGCAGTGTAGCGGCCCTCGGCCACCGCGAAGGAGTCGTACTCGAAGACGGGCACGCCGTCGAACCCGGTGAATGTGGGGGCCGTGTTGTCGCGGGTCCGCACCACGTAGCGGTTGCCGCGGACCGCGAGTTCCACCACTGTGTCCTGATAGCGCACCCAGTTAAGGGAATCGCCGTCGTCGAGGAGCTGGGTGATCGTTCCACTGACTGGCGCCCCGGTGCTTGCGAGGGTCAGGCCGTCAGCGACCTGGGCGGTCAGGGTGGCGCCCTCGGCGGAACCGGGCAGCCCTGCACTCCAGAGGCCGGGCACCAGTTCCAATGCCGTCGGCTCAGTTGGTAGCCACTGCAGGGACGTCAGGGTCAGCCAGCCATGGCCGACGGCGAGGGAGCCGTCGCGCTGCTCACGGAAGCTGCGCCACTGCTGGAGGTGAGTCCGGTCAGGGGTGTGCTGGGTCATGGGAAATCTCCAAAAAGTCGCAGAACGGGTCAGAACGGGTGGAGGAGGCGCTGGACGAACCGTTTGGTCCGCTCCGCTTTGGGCGCCCGCAGCACGGTGTCGGGGTGGCCGCGTTCGATCACCACGCCGCCGTCCATGAAGACCACTTCATCGGCAACTTCGCGGGCGAAGGCCAGCTCATGGGTAACGATCACCATGGTCCATTGCTCGTCGGCTAGTTCCTTGATGACACCCAGGACTTCACCCACGAGCTCCGGGTCGAGCGCCGAGGTGGGTTCATCAAAGAGCAGCAGCGCCGGTTTCAGGGCCAGGGCCCGCACAATACCGACCCGCTGCTGCTGCCCGCCCGACAGTTCAAACGGGTACTGGTCCTTCTTGTCGGCCAGTCCCACCCGGGCGAGCAGCGCCTCGGCGTCCCGGACGGCGTCGGCCCTGCGGGTTTTCTTGACCTGCATGGGTCCTTCGATGACGTTCTGAAGGACGGTCATGTGGGGAAACAGGTTGTAGTGCTGGAAGACCATGGCGCTCTGGTCGCGCAACGCCGACAGGTCCCTGGCTTTGACCTGCCCGCCGAAATCCACCGATGGTCCACCCGCGACCGAGACTGTTCCGCCGTCGGGCGTCTCGAGCCCGTTGAGGCAGCGGAGCACTGTGGTTTTACCGGAGCCGGACGGCCCGATCAGGGCAGTGACCTGACCGGGCCGGACCGCCAGGTCGATCGACTTCAGCACCACGTTGTCGCCGAACGATTTACTGAGTCCGGTCACGGTCAGCAGGTTTCCCGGCTCACCGGAGCGGCCGGCAGCGGGCTCAGTGTGCGACATAACGATCCAACCTCTTCTCCAGATAGGACTGCCCGCTGGAGAGAACGAGGCAGAACACCCAGTAGACCAGCGCGGCCTCCAGATACAACATCATGAATTGCTGGCTGAACGCTGCGATCTCCTGCGCCTGGCGGAACAGCTCGGTCACCAGGATCAGTGATGCCAGGGAAGTGTCCTTCACCAGGCTGATGAACGTGTTGGATAGGGGTGGTACCGACACACGGGCGGCCTGCGGCAGGATAATCCGGCGCAGGGTCCGGGTGCGGGACATGCCAATGGTGTGCCCGGCCTCCCATTGGCCCTTGGGGACGGACAGGATCGCCGCACGGATGATCTCCGCCGCGTAGCCCGCCACGTTCAGGGAGAACGCGATGATGGCGCTGGGCCAGGGATCAATCACCAGCCCGATCGAGGGCAGCCCATAGAAAATGACGAACAGCTGCACCAGCAGGGGAGTGCCCCTGATGATCGAGACGTACACCCGGGCCGCTCCTGACGCGAACCGGTTGCTGCTCAACCGCATCAAAGCGATCACGAGCGCCAGGAGCAGGCCGAGGACAAACGACGACAGGGACAGCGGGATGGTGCCCGTCAGCCCGCCCAGGACCAGAGGCCAGAGCGAATCCCAGAACAGTGTCCAGTCGATGGTGTTCCTCCGTGTGGCTAGCCGGTGCTATTCGGTGACGTCGGAGCCGAAGTACTTCTCCGAGATCTCGGCAAGCGTACCGTCTGCACGCAGACTGGCGAGGGCCTCGTCGACTGCGGCAATCAGGTCGTCGCTGCCCTTGGTGAAGGCGAAGGCACTCAGGGATTCCTCATCGGTTTCAGCGGCGATCTTGATCGCGTCGGTGGGGTTGGTCTGCTGGTAGTCCAGGTAGGTCAGCGTGTCGTTGATCGTGGCGTCCACCCGCCCCTGTTCCAGGAGTGCGACTGACTGCGCCCACCCTTCGACTGCCTCAATTTCGGCACCGCTTTCCTGCGCCAGTTCGTGCCAGTTGCTGGTCAGCGACTGGGCGGTGGTCTTACCCTCAAGGTCCTCGAAGGAGGTGATCTCGGTGTTGTCGGCGCTGGTGACGATCACACCGGTGCTGACCGTGTAAGGATCGGAGAAGTCATAGGTTTCCAGGCGCTGATCGGTAATTGACACCTGGTTGGCGATGACGTCGAACCGGCCGGCATCCAGTCCGGCGAAGATGGCGTCCCACTGGGTTTCCTCGAACTCCGCCTCGACCCCGAGTTCCTCGGCGACGGCGGTGATGACTTCGACGTCGAACCCGGTCAGATCGCCCGCGCCGCCCTCATGGAAACTGAAGGGACGGTAGGTTCCCTCGGTGCCGACGGTGATGACGCCGGCATCCTGGATTTCCTGCAGCGTGGTGGGTCCCGCAGAGGCGCTGCCGTCAGCTGGCTCCCCGGTGGTTTCTCCGCCGCCGCAGGCCGCCAGGCCCAGGGTGAGAGCGGTGGCTGCGCCAAGAATTGAAAGACGACGGGTCAACATTTTTGCGGGTCCTTAATAACTGGGGATGGTTCAGGGGTCTCCTGCCGTTGTACAGGGCATGGTTGTGCGGGCACAACGTGCGGAGCCACATAGTGCAACAAAGCCCTCAGCGGAATTAGTTCCGGTCGCCGGTGTGATCCGTGCGACCTTGGGCCGCTCCGGACTCGTCCCCGGGGGTTGCGGGCATAAGCTGAACACCAGAGCAACGGAGGCTTATACATGAGCATGGAAGGCGCTGCCTGGAATTCCCTGTACCGGATTTCCACCGCCAAGGACAGCAACAACAAATTCTCGAAGGAAACGCTGAAACGCATCCTGAGATTTGCTGTGCCGTACCGGACCAAACTGATCTTCTTCATCGCGTTGTCGGTGGTGTCCGCGTTCCTCGCGGTCGCGACGCCGGTCCTCGCTGGCCAGGTGGTCAACGAGATCATTGCCGGCACCGGGCTTGAGACAGTCATCTGGCTGGCCGTCGTCATCGCGCTGGTAGCGGTTGCCGACGCCGTGGTGTCCATGGCGACCCGCTGGTTCTCCTCGAAGATCGGTGAGGGAGTCATCCTGGACCTGCGCACCACCGTTTTCGACCACGTACAGAAAATGCCGATCGCCTTCTTCACCCGGACCCGGACGGGCGCGCTGGTGAGCCGGCTCAACAACGACGTGATCGGCGCGCAGCAGGCCTTCAGCGGCACCCTCTCCGGGGTGGTCAGCAACATTGTGGCGCTCGCCCTCACCCTGGTGGTCATGCTGACGACGTCGGTCCTGGTCACCGTGCTGGCCGTCATCATGCTGCCGATCTTCCTGTTGCCCGCCCGCCGGATGGGCAACCGCCTCGCCGCCCTGCGTCGCGAGGCAGCCGACCACAACTCGGCGATGAGCACGCAGATGACCGAGCGCTTTTCCGCCCCCGGCGCCACCCTGGTCAAACTGTTCGGCCGCCCGGACGAGGAGTCGCAGGAATTCGCGGTCCGCGCCGCACGGGTCCGCGACATTGGCGTCCGGATGGCCATGCTCCAGTGGGTCTTCGTCACCGCACTGATGCTGGTCTCCGCGCTCGCCCTCGCCCTGGTGTACGGCCTCGGCGGTGCCCTGGCCCTGAACGGTGCGTTGAACACGGGTGAGGTGGTCACGCTCGCGCTGCTGCTCACCCGCCTGTACGCACCCCTGACCAACCTGGCCAACGCCCGGGTGGAAATCATGAGCGCGCTGGTCAGCTTCGAGCGCGTCTTCGAGGTCCTCGACCTGGACCCGCTGATCAAGGAGAAGCCCGACGCGGGACGTATCCCCGACGGTCCGGTCTCAGTGGAGTTCGACGACGTCCGGTTCGCCTACCCCTCGGCGGACAAGGTGTCCCTCGCCTCACTGGAGGAGGTCTCCACCCTGGATACCCGGGGCGGCGAGGAGGTGCTGCACGGGGTGTCCTTCCGGGTGGAACCGGGCCAGACGATCGCCCTGGTGGGAACATCGGGTGCCGGCAAATCCACGATCGCGCAGTTGCTGTCCCGGTTGTACGACGTCGACAGCGGCGCGGTCCGCCTCGCTGGCACCGACGTGCGGGACGTGACCTTCGAATCGCTCCGGCACACCATGGGCATGGTCACCCAGGACGGCCACCTCTTCCACGAGACCATCAAATCGAATCTGCTACTGGCACGGCCCGGGGCGACCGACGAGGAGATCTGGGACGCCGTCCGGCGTGCCCGGCTCGAACCGCTGCTGAGGTCACTGCCCGATCAGCTGGACACCATGGTGGGGGAGCGCGGCTACCGGCTTTCCGGCGGCGAACGCCAGCGCATGACGATCGCCCGGCTCCTGCTGGCCCAACCCCGGGTGGTCATCCTGGACGAGGCGACCGCCGCACTGGACTCCACCTCCGAGGCGGCAGTCCAGGCAGCGCTCAGTGAAGCACTGGAGGGGCGGACCGCCGTCGTCATCGCCCACCGGCTCTCGACCATCCGCACCGCCGACCAGATCCTCGTGATCGAGGACGGCCAGATTGCCGAACGCGGAACCCACGACGAACTGCTGGAGCGTGGCGGCAGGTACGCGGAACTGCACCGCACCCAGTTCGCGGTCAGGAAGAACGTGGCGCCGGGGCTCTAAAGGCCTGTGCGCCGGTTCAGGTGGCAGGGGCGGCGGTGCCTGCCGCGCCGCCACGGGGGCGCGGGTCCGGAATGTGAAGCAGAGGAAGCGCTGCGTTGACCATTGGCCCTATTAAGAGGGCAAAGGCGACGGTGCCGACGCCGACGGTGCCGCCGAGCACCCACCCGATGGCCAGCACAGTGAGTTCGATGAGCGTACGAACCTTCCAGATCTTCCAGCCCCACTTCCGGTGAATACCGGTCATCAACCCGTCCCGGGGTCCGGGGCCCATCCGGGCACCGATGTACAGTCCGGTTGCCAGCGCCAGGAGGGTGAGCCCACCGGTAAACAACAGGATCTGCGCCCAGAGTTCCGTCGGCATCGGAAGTATGGCCAGGCCCACCTCTGCGCTGGGGCCCACCAGCGCCACGTTGAGTACCGTCCCGATGCCCGGCTTCTGCCGGATAGGAATCCAGAGCAGGAGCACCAGCAGCCCAATGATGTTGGTGGCGACGCCGAAGGGGAGCCCCGACTGGAGTGCGACACCCTGCCCGAGTACGTCCCACGGTGACACGCCGATCCCGGCCTGGATCATCATGGCAATGGCAAAGCCGTAGCAGAACAAGCCAACCAGTAGCTGGGGGACGCGTCGGAGGAAGAGGTGGCTCATAGGGGCCGACATTACGCCCCGCGGCTGCTTCTCAACGATTCCGTTTCGGCGGTCCGGGAGAGGCGCGTCAGCAACGTCAGATCCTTCTGAGGGCCGCTGACCCGCCACCGGTACTGCCAATGATCCCGACCCACCAGGACGAACTCTCCCCGGTAGACGTCGGGTGAGCACTGATGTACGGGCGAATCCTGGCCGGTGGAGAGGTCGAGGCAGTGGAAAAAGCGGCCGTCCGGGAAGAACACCTCTGCTGACTGGGGTTCGACTGTCGGCCGCCAGAACAGTTCGCGGGTCGCTGGTGTGGGTGAGGACCCTGCCCAGGTGAGGGAGCCGCGCTCGCCGTGGCGAAGGGCGCCGTCGTCGAACGAGAAGGTCGCGACGCCGGTGAACCGGCCCGTCAGACCGGAGGAATGATCCGCCAGTGAACGCTCGACCGCCCAGGAGCCGTGCAGATAGTTGAGGAGCGTATCAGCGGCGCCGAGGCGAAACGGTTCATTCATCGGGCTACCCGTCGACGGTGGTGCCCCTGGCCGGAATCGAACCGACGACCTTCCCTTTAGGAGAGGGACGCTCTATCCTACTGAGCTACAGAGGCGGGTACAGCGGTACCAGCTTACCTGCTTTCGGGCGCTGTCCCATTCGGGTCGGTCCGCAGCGCCGGGAGCTTGCCGCGCACGCTGCCCGGAAGCAGGACCGCCAGAAGTCCTGCGATGGCTGAGAGCCCCAGCAGGACCCAGCGCGCGATGGTGAGCGCCGAGGCCAAGGCAACCTGGCCGTCGTCGGGCGCTGTGGCCGCCAGCATCGAATCTATTGCCACGTTCTCCCACAGGTCCACCACCGCGAACAGCAGCGGCGGGGCCCAAAGCAGCCAACGCAGCCAACGGCGATCAACATTCAACTGGATCAGGAGAAGCCACGCGATGCCGAAGATGAGGGGGAACAGTGTTCCCGCAGTCTTATGGAGGTAGCTGAGCTGGCCGAGAGCGTCGTCGTCCATGGCCGCCTGCAGATCGGCCACGTGGGCCGGGCCATAACCACCAAACATCATGTCGGGCATCGTCAGCCCCTGGGCGAGCTGGCCCAGCTGGCCCAGTGCGAGGAGATGGTAGTACCCGAACAGGAGAACTGCCGTGGCAGCCGCGGCGATCAGGAGCATGTTCCCGTTGCTGCGTGGTGGAACCGCGGTTGGAGCGGCGTCGGGAATGCCAGCCGCGGCCGGTCCGTGCTTCTTGGCGATCTGCGCTCGGGTCTTGGACATGGAGTGATTATCCCAGCTGTCCGGATGAAATCAGATCCCACCATGTGAAACTGCGGATATTCTGTGAACTACATCACGTTTTGGTGACAAATATGCCATTCGAAGCATCTGTGATTGCAAACACACCACGCTTTGCGGTTGTTTAGATGAATGGCAATTAACCAAGCACTACCTATGACCAGCGTTGCGGATGAAATTGGCTGGCTGGCTGAGGTCGAGGATGCGATCGATTCGGTTTTCGCTCCCGTAACTGAGGTGTTCTCCAACATCGTGTTCTTCCCCATCACCATTGGGGAGGTCAGCTTTCCTATAGTTGTCGCGTGGCTGATCGCCGCGGGCATCATCTTCACCATCTACTTCGGCTTCGTCCAGTTCCGGCACCTCAAGGTGTCCTACGAAGTGGTCCGCGGCAGGTATTCCTCAAAAGACGACCCGGGAGAGGTCCCTCACTTCCAGGCCCTGACCTCAGCACTGTCCGGCACGGTCGGACTTGGCAACATTGCCGGTGTCGGCGCGGCCATGGCCCTCGGTGGGCCTGGCGCAACATTCTGGATGATCCTGGCCGGTTTGCTTGGTATGGCCACTAAATTCGCTGAATGTACCCTCGGCGTGAAGTACCGCGAGGTCCACCCTGACGGCACCGTCAGCGGCGGGCCGTTCAAATACCTCCCCATCGCTTTCGAGAAGTTTGGCCGACTGCCCGCAAAGATCCTGACGGGTATCTTTGCCGTCGCCATCCTCATCTTCGGTGTGGCTGGTGGCAATATGTTCCAGGCCAACCAGACCTTCGCCCAGGTGCAGAACGTCACCGGCGGCGACGACGGATTCCTCGGCAGCGCGGGCGCTGCCCTGATCTTCGGTATTGTCCTCGCCGCACTTGTCGGCGCAGTGATCCTCGGTGGCATCAAATCAATCGGTGCTACCACCAGCCGGCTCGTCCCTGCCATGGCAGCCGTCTACATCACGGCCTGCCTCTTCGTGATCGTCGTCAACATCGGCAACGTCCCAGCGGCCTTCGGCTCCATCATCGAGGGTGCTTTCGCCCCCGCNNGGCAGGCGGCTTCATTGGTGTCATGATCGTCGGCTTCCAGCGTGCTGCATTCTCCAACGAGGCCGGCCTGGGCTCCGCAGCAATTGCCCACTCGGCAGTCAAGACCCGCCGTCCGGTCAGTGAAGGCTTCGTCGCGATGTTCGAACCGTTCATCGACACGGTGGTTATTTGCACCATGACCGCACTCACGATTGTCATTGCCAGCGCACCAAGCCTGCAGGCCGGAATCGACCAGGTGCAGGCCGGCGACGGCGCTCCCGACGGCGTGATCCTCACCTCGGATGCCTTCGCATCGGTCATTTCGTGGTTCCCGATTGTGCTGGCCATCGCTGTTGCCCTGTTCGCCTTCTCCACCCTGATCACCTGGTCGTACTACGGGCTGAAGGCCTGGGAGTACCTCTTCGGACGCAGCAAGGTGTCCGAAATCATCTACAAGTGCGTGTTCCTCTTCTTCACCGTCGTCGGCACCGTCCTGACCTTCGCCCAGGTCCTGAACTTCGCCGACGCCGCACTGTTCGTCTGTGCTTTTGTGAACCTGCTTGGTGTGTACATGCTGCTGCCGGTCATCAAGCGCGAGATGAAGGCCTACCTGGCCGACCGCAAGAGCGGCACGTTGCTGCAACTCGGTATCGACCATGACGATATCGAAGAAGCCAAGCC
>NZ_ALPM01000106.1:0-6067 GCF_000294595.1 Arthrobacter sp. TB 23
CGGGCGTTTGGGTGTGAGGTGGGGTTGCCCAACCGGTTTCGTCGGTGCCAGCAACTAGACTTGGTGGCACCATGGATATGCTTTTCGACCCACACCTCGGCTCCACTCCCGCCAGTTCAGGGCGGCGCGCGACGTCGTCGGCGCGCCCTGCCGCCGCCGACCCGGCGGACGGTTCCGCTGAGGTGCCGCACTCCAGCGGCGGGCGCCGGGACGATGCACGCGCACGGGAACTATTGGTGGGCCTGAATCCGCAGCAGGAAGAAGCCGTCCGCCACAGCGGGTCGCCGCTACTGATCGTTGCGGGCGCCGGCTCGGGCAAAACCCGGGTGCTCAGTCACCGCATTGCCTACCTGTTGGCCATGGGCAGGGCCCACCACGGTGGGATCCTGGCAATCACCTTCACCAACAAGGCCGCCGCCGAAATGCGCGAACGCATCGAAGGCCTGGTCGGCGACGTCGCCAAGCGCATGTGGATCTCCACCTTCCACTCCTCCTGTGTGCGGATCCTGCGGCGGGAGGCAGCCTCCGTGGGGCTGAACTCCAACTTCTCCATCTACGATTCAGCCGACACGCTGCGGCTCGTCACCCTGGTGGCCAAGGGGCTGGATCTGGATCCCAAGCGGTTCACGCCCAAATCCATCCAGCACAAAATTTCGGCCCTGAAGAATGAACTGATCGATGAGGAGAGCTACGCCAGCTCAGCCAACTACTCGGACCCGTTCGAGCAGGCAGTCGCCGAGGTCTACATGGGTTACGCGCAGCGGATGCGTCAGGCCAACGCGATGGATTTCGATGACCTGATCGCCCAGACCGTCTACATGTTCAGGGCCTTCCCCGGGGTGGCCGACTACTACCGCCGCCGGTTCCGGCACGTCCTGGTGGACGAGTACCAGGACACCAACCACGCGCAGTACGCCCTGGTGCGGGAAATTGTTGGCATCACGGAGGACCCCAGCGAAAACGGGGAAGCCATTCCGCTCGCCGAACTGACGGTGGTCGGCGACTCGGACCAGTCGATCTACGCGTTTCGGGGTGCCGACGTCCGGAATATCGTCGAGTTCGAGAACGACTATCCCAATGCGCGCACCATCCTGCTGGAACAGAACTACCGGTCCACCCAGACCATCCTGAGCGCAGCCAACGCGGTGATTTCCCGCAACCCGGACCGGCCCGACAAAAAACTGTGGACCGCCGAGGGTGATGGTGAACCGATCGTCGGGTACGTGGGCGAAAACGAGCACGAGGAAGCCCGGTTTATCGCCGAGGAGATCGACCGCCTCCAGGATGAGGATGACCTTCGTCCTGGCGACGTGGCGATCTTTTACCGGACCAACGCGCAGTCCCGCTCCATTGAGGAAATCCTGATGCGCGTGGGCCTGCCGTACAAGGTGGTGGGCGGCACCCGCTTCTACGAGCGCAAGGAGATCAAGGATGCGCTCGCCTACCTGCGGGTCCTGGTCAACCAGGACGACGTCGTCAACCTCCGCCGAATCCTCAACGAACCGAAGCGCGGGATCGGGGACCGGGCCGAATACGCCGTCGCGGCGCTCGCCGAGCGGGAGCGGATGTCCTTCATGGCAGGACTCCGCCGAGCCGGCGAGGCACCGGGCCTGGCGACCCGCTCACTGAATGCAGTGAACGGCTTCGTGAAGCTCATGGATGATCTCGCTGAGGTGGCCGACGGGTCGGGTGCCTCCGCGGCACTGGAAGCGGTGCTGGAGCAGACCGGCTACCTGGCACAGTTAAGGCTGAGCAACGATCCGCAGGACGAGTCGCGGGTGGAAAACCTTGCGGAACTCGTGGCGGTGGTCCGCGAGTACGAACAGGAAAACCCTGACGGCACACTCGGCGACTTCCTGGAGCAGGTCTCGCTGGTGGCTGACGCCGACCAGATCCCCTCGGCACCCGAAGGGTCGGCTGCCGAGGTGGAACAGGCGGTCGCCGAAGCCAAACGGCTGGGTGTGGTCACCCTGATGACCCTGCACACGGCCAAGGGGCTCGAATTTCCGGTGGTGTTCCTGACCGGCATGGAGCAGGGCATCTTCCCGCATCAGCGCTCAGCTACCGACCCGAAGGAGCTGGCCGAGGAACGCCGGCTCGCCTATGTGGGGCTGACCCGCGCGCGGAAACGGCTCTACATCACCCGGTCCGAGGTGCGCAGCATGTGGGGTCAGAGCCAGTACAACCCTGCCTCGCAATTTGTCGGCGAAGTGCCCAGCGAACTCATCAAGTGGAAACGGGAAGGCGCATCCGGGCCGGTCTGGTCCGGGGGCGCGGCAATCGGAGGCAACAACCGGTTCAGCGGATCCTACTGGGGGGCCGGTGCCGCGGGTGGCGACGACACCGGGCGCGGGCTGCCCACCCGGTCGGCAACCGTCGTCGGGCGTGTGCAACCACAGAAAGAGGTGCTCTCAGTCGCGGTGGGGGACAAGGTCAACCACACCAGCTTCGGCAACGGGACCATTCTGGCCGTCGAGGGAGCGGGCGACAAGACGGTGGCGAAAGTGTCGTTCGACGTTGGCGAGAAGCGCCTCCTGCTGAGGTATGCGCCGCTGACCAAGACGGGGTAGTTCATTAGCTCATCAGGTTACATTTCTACAAACCATAGAACTGTGGCCTTGGTCACTAAACGGGTAGTCTGTGAAAGGCGCTGAACGCCAAGGGACTAAAGTTCCCTGTGTAAACCTACTTCGACGTAGAAGGACACTGGCCTGTGGATCTGTTCGAATATCAGGCGCGCGATCTTTTTGAGGCACACGGAGTACCCGTGCTCGCCGGCATCGTGGCGCATACCCCCGAGGAAGCAAAGGCGGCAGCCGAGAAAATTGGCGGTGTCGTCGTCGTCAAGGCTCAAGTCAAAGTTGGAGGCCGCGGTAAAGCGGGCGGCGTCAAAGTCGCAAAGACCCCCGATGAGGCGTTCAAGTACGCCTCGGACATCCTTGGCATGGACATCAAGGGCCACACCGTTCACAAGGTGATGATCGCGCAGGGCGCTGACATCGCCGAGGAGTATTACTTCTCGGTACTGCTGGACCGGTCCAACCGCAACTACCTGGCCATGTGCTCGGTGGAGGGCGGCGTGGAAATTGAGCAGCTCGCGGTTGAGCGTCCCGAAGCGCTGGCCCGCATCGCCGTCGACCCCGCTGTGGGCATCGACCAGGCGAAGGCCAACGAGATCGTGGAGACCGCAGGGTTCGCTCCTGAGCTGCGCGAGGGTGTTGCCCACGCGATCATCAAGCTGTGGGACGTCTTCGTCTCAGAAGACGCCACCCTGGTGGAGGTCAATCCGCTGGTGCAGACCGGAAGCGGCGAGATCATTGCCCTCGACGGCAAAGTCACCATCGACGAGAACGCTGCGTTCCGTCAGGCCGGCCACGCCGAGCTTGAGGACCAGGACTCGGCTGACCCACTGGAGGCCAAGGCGAAGGCCAACGACCTCAACTACGTCAAGCTCGACGGCGAAGTGGGGATCATCGGCAACGGTGCCGGTCTGGTCATGTCAACGCTCGACGTCGTCGCCTACGCCGGCGAAGCCCACGGCAATGTGCGTCCAGCGAACTTCCTGGACATTGGCGGTGGAGCATCGGCTGCTGTGATGGCTGCCGGACTCGACGTCATCCTGAACGACCCTCAGGTCAAGAGCGTGTTCGTCAACGTGTTCGGTGGCATCACCGCGTGTGACGCGGTCGCCAACGGCATTGTCGAAGCGCTCCAGATCCTGGGCGACAAGGAAAACAAGCCACTGGTAGTCCGCCTCGACGGCAACAACGTTGAGGAAGGCCGCCGCATTCTCGCCGAGGCGAACCACCCAATGGTCACCCTCGCCGACACCATGGATGAAGGCGCCGACAAGGCCGCCGAATTGGCTTACGCCGCCCGCTGATCGAGCCTGCACTCCCCGGCTAGTGTTCTGCCGGGTCCAAAGGATTAAGGAATAACGTATGTCAATTTTTCTCAACAAAGACTCCAAGGTCATTGTGCAGGGCATCACCGGCGGCGAAGGCACCAAGCACACCGCGCTGATGCTCGCTGCCGGCACCCAGGTGGTCGGTGGGGTCAACGCCCGCAAGGCTGGCACCACCGTCACCCACGGTGACGTCACCCTGCCGGTCTTCGGTAAGGTCAGCGAAGCGATGACCGAAACCGGCGCCGACGTGTCGATCGTCTTCGTCCCCCCGGCCTTCACCAAGGACGCGGTGATCGAGGCCATCGAGGCCGGCATCGGACTCGTCGTAATCATCACCGAGGGCGTCCCCGTGCAGGACTCGGCCGAGTTCTGGGCCCTCGCCCAGTCCAAGGTCGACGCCGACGGCAACCAGGTCACCCGGATCATCGGCCCTAACTGCCCAGGCATCATCACGCCGGGGGAGTCCCTGGTCGGCATCACCCCGGCGAACATCACCGGTAAGGGTGGCGTGGGCCTCGTGTCCAAGTCAGGCACCCTGACCTACCAGATGATGTTCGAGCTGCGCGACCTCGGTTTCTCCACCGCCATCGGCATCGGCGGTGACCCCATCGTCGGAACCACCCACATCGACGCACTTGCTGCGTTCGAGGCGGACCCCGAGACCAAGGCCATCGTCATGATCGGCGAAATCGGTGGCGACGCCGAAGAGCGTGCCGCCGAATACATCAAAGCCAACGTCACCAAGCCGGTTGTCGGCTATGTGGCAGGCTTCACCGCACCCGAGGGCAAGACCATGGGCCACGCCGGCGCCATTGTGTCCGGCTCAGCGGGTACGGCTCAGGCCAAGAAGGAAGCCCTTGAGGCTGCAGGCGTGAAGGTCGGCAAGACGCCGTCCGAGACCGCCAAACTGCTCCGCGAAGTGTACGCGGGACTGTAATTCCTTCAGCGGAGGGCCCCGGCAGCTGGATTAGTCCAGCCGCCGGGGCCTTTTCTGTCCTCGGGGCTGGTGAGCAGTGCGCTGGAATTCGGGGCGTGACGGCCGCGTTAGGCTAACTGAACACCCCTACATCCCAGTTTGAGGAGTATGCATGCGTGCCACCATCATTCACGGTCCCGGCGACATCAAGGTTGAGGACCGCGACTACCCCACGATCAAGCGTCCGACCGACGCCATCGTGAAGGTCACCGCTTCCTGTGTCTGCGGTTCGGATCTCTGGCCCTACCGCGGCATCGGCAAGAACCGCGGCACCCGCGCGATCGGGCACGAGTTTGTCGGAGTCGTCGAGGAGATCGGCACCGAGGTGACAGACCTGGCGGTGGGCGACTTCGTGATTGCCCCCTTCGTCGACAGTTGCGGCAAATGTCCCCAGTGCCTCAATGGTGTGACGGTGGCGTGCGACCACCTCACCTCCTGGGGCGGCGACGACGAGTTCGGCCACTACGTCGAGGGCGCCCAGGGTGAGGCGGTCCGCGTCCCCCAGGCCGACGGCACCCTGCGCCGGGTAGATGGCGTGGCCGACCCCGACCGGGCGCTGACCGCCAGCCTCCTGACGCTTTCCGACGTGATGTCCACGGGCCACCATGCCGCGGTCAGCGCCCAGGTCGGACCAGGCCGCACCGTGGTGGTGGTCGGCGACGGCGCCGTCGGGCTGTGAGGTGTGCTCGCCGCAAAGCGACTCGGCGCGGAACGCATTATCGCGATGTCCCGGCACGAGGATCGGCAGGCGCTGGCCCGCGAGTTCGGCGCCACCGACATCGTCGCCGAACGTGGCGATGCCGGCGTGGAGAAAGTCCGGGAATTGTTGGGGGGAGTGCTGGCCGACTCGGTGCTTGAGTGTGTGGGTACCAAGGAGTCGATGGAGCAGGCGCTCGCCAGCACCCGGCCCGGCGGCAACCTCGGGTTTGTTGGTGTTCCCGCCGGCGGCGCCGAACTGCCCATCGGCCTGCTGTTCTCGAAGAACATCACCGTGGGCGGCGGCATGGCCCCGGCCCACACCTACATTCCCGAGCTTCTGGCCGACGTCCTCGCCGGGAAGATCAACCCGGGCAAAGTGTTCGACGTCGAGATGCCCCTCGAAGAAGCAGCGGCAGCCTACCAGGCCATGGATGAGCGCCGCGCGATCAAGGTACTGCTCAAACCCTAGCCCCACCCACGAACGC
>NZ_ALPM01000107.1:0-2811 GCF_000294595.1 Arthrobacter sp. TB 23
TGCACACGGATGCCGGCGCGTTCGGCGTTTAACGGCAACCCGACGGACGAATTGTGCAGAGCCGCAATTTTGCAGTTGTGTAAAAGGTTGTCCAGTGCCACAATAGTTTGGTGAGTCAACTAATTTCCTTGCGGGACCGAAAGAGGACAGAGACCTGGGCTGCGCTGCATGATGCCGCGGCCAGGCTCACCCTCGAAAACGGCCCGGACCGCGTCACCACCGAGGCGATTGCTGCCCAGGCCAACGTCTCGGCCCGCACCTTCTTCAACTACTTCGGCACCAAAGAGGACGCCATCCTCGGCCTCCAGGACCCCTCCATCCACGACTCCTGGCTGGCGGCCTTCGACGTCGACGCGGACCTCCTCGACCAGGTTTCCCGGCTCCTCGTGCAGGTGGTGCATTCCACTGAGGGTGGCGCCGACGGCGACAGCCTCCGGATGGAGGTGGTGCGGCGGTTCCCCCAGTTGCGCCAGCGCCGCTTCGGCTACTTCCTGAAGGTGGAACAGCTGGTCCGTGACGTCCTCACCGAAGGCATCACCGCCTCAGCCAAGTGGGCCGACGTCGCCCGGCGCCACCGGGCCGAAGACATTTCCCGGATGATCGTGCTGATCGCCGGAGCCCCCATGCGTTACGCGATGCAGGAATCTGCACACGCCCCCACACTAGACAACCAGTTCGCGGCTCTCAGTACCGCCAACGCACTCCTCAGAGAGGTCCTCCCGGAAATTCAATGAGTACCACAACCAAAACCGCTCCAGCTGTCGTTGTCGAGAAGCCCACCGGCATGCTCCTGTTGTTCATCGGCCTGATGCTCTCAATGCTGCTGGCAGCCCTCAGCCAGATGATCCTCAGTACCGCGCTTCCCACCATTGTGGGCGAGCTCAACGGGGTGGACCAGATGCTCTGGGTGATCACCGCCTACATCCTGACCGCCACCATCGTGATGCCGATCTACGGCAAACTCGGTGACCTGATGGGCCGCAAGAACCTGCTGCTCATCGCGATCAGCATCTTCATGGCTGGCTCAATCGTCGGCGGGCTTGCCCCCGACATGCCGTGGTTGATTACCGGCCGGGCCATCCAGGGCGTCGGTGGCGGTGGGCTGATGATCCTCTCCCAGGCGATCATCGCCGACGTCGTTCCCGCCCGCGAACGCGGCAAATATATGGGCGCCATGGGCGGGGTCTTCGCGTTCGCCTCGGTGGCTGGGCCCCTGCTTGGCGGATTCTTCACTGAAGGTCCGGGCTGGCGTTGGATGTTCTGGATCAACATGCCGTTGGGCATCCTCGCGATCCTCGTTGTCGTCTTCTTCCTGCACCTTCCCGGCAAGGAGAGGAAGCGGTCAAAGCCCGACGTCGCAGGCATGGTCCTCCTGGCCCTTGCCACCACCTCGATTGTGCTGGTGGGCACCTGGGGCGGCACCCGGTACGACTGGACCTCGTTGACGATCCTGGGCCTGATCGCTGCTGCGGTGGTCACCAGCGCAGCTTTTGTCCTGGTCGAACGCCGTGCGGACGAGCCGATCCTTCCGATGCACCTCTTCCGGGAACGCAACTTCAACCTCACCACCGCTGGCGGCCTGCTGATCGGCGTCACCATGTTCGGCGCCGTCGGCTACATGCCGACCTACCTGCAGATGGTCACCGGAGCAAGTGCCACCAACGCTGGCCTGCTGATGATCCCGATGATGGGGGCGCTGCTGGTCACTTCCACCGGATCGGGGCTGCTTGTCAGCCGGACCGGCCGCTACAAGTGGATGCCGATCGCCGGGTCACTGCTGGTCGCCGTCGCACTCTTCCTGCTCTCGACCATCCAACCCGCCACCGAGCTCTGGGTAATCTGCACGTACCTCGGGTTGCTTGGCGCCGGGCTGGGCCTCAGCATGCAGATCCTGGTGCTGATTGTGCAGAACACCTTCCCAAACCGGATGGTCGGGACGGCTACCGCCTCGAACAACTACTTCCGTCAGATCGGGGCCACCCTGGGGTCGGCCATCGTCGGTAGTCTCTTCACGACACGGGTCGCTGACCTGCTGACCGAGCGGCTTCCCGGCGGGGCGGTCAGCACCGAGGGTGGGGTCAACTCGCTCACCCCCGAACTGGTCTACACGCTCCCGGAGGCCGCGAGGAACGCGGTGATCGATTCCTACAACGACGCACTCACACCACTCTTCCTCTACATGGCGCCGCTCGGAATCATCGCCGCGATCCTGCTGTTCTTCGTGAAGGAGGCCCCTCTTGCGACGTCGATCGCCGCGGACCCTGAACCAGCCACCCAGGCCAGCAAGGCAGAATAGGGGCATGAGTTCCTACCTGATTACCCGTGAACGATTCATCAACGCCCCGGCCAGCGACATTTTCGAGGTCCTGGCGACCCCGGCGCTGCACAGCGTGATTGACGGCTCCGACACCGTCCAGGGCGAACAGCCAGGTGGACCGCAGCGGCTGTACGAGGGCGCCAAGTTCGGCATGGACATGCGGATCGGCGCGAAGTACAAGATCCTCAACAAGGTGACCGAGTTCGAGGAAGGCCGCCGGATTACCTGGCGCCACTTCACCAAGGCCACCTGGAGCTACGTCCTCGAACCGCGTGACGGCGGCACCCTGGTCACCGAGCAGTGGGATGCGCGTTCGGTGACTGGGAAGATTGTGCTGCGGCCGATGGGGTTCCTGCGGAAGAACCCGGTTGCCATGGAAAAAACCCTCATCAAGCTCGAAAACTACGTGACCAAACCCTGAGGTCAGCAGCTACTGGCCCTTACAGCAGCCCGACGCCGAACAGCAGCCCGAGCAGGTAGGTAGCGGCGGCCGC
>NZ_ALPM01000108.1:0-10816 GCF_000294595.1 Arthrobacter sp. TB 23
CCTGCCGTAACGCCAGCTTCAGTGGCGACGCTCCGGAGAGAAGCCCGACGACGGCGCCCGTTCCCAGCAGCGCGAGTCCCACCAGAACGCAGGCGACGAGGACGGCCGTCATCCCGCTCAGCCCGAACAGGTACGGCAGGATGGGGATCAGGGCCCCCGAGGCGAAAAAGCAGAAGCTGGCACCCGCCGCGCCCAGGCCAGTGCCGATGTGTTCATGAGCGTCGCGGTCACCAGTGATTTCCGGCTGGAGGGACAGACTCGGATCACAGTCGCAGTCACGGAGCCCCAACCGTTCCGAGGCGCGATGCTCGGCCGCCTCCAGGGACATGCCGCGGGCGCGGTAGACCAGCACCAGTTCGTTGGCATCCATATCCAGTTCCTTGGCGGCGGTGAGCGTGATCTGGGTGGGCCGCGACGCTGCGAGCAGCTCCCGCTGCGACCGGACGGACACGTACTCGCCGGCACCCATGGACAGTGCTCCGGCGAGGAGGCCCGCGACGCCGCTGAACAACACAAACCCGGTGGAGACACCGGTTGCGCCGACACCCAGGACGAGGGCCAGGTTGCTGACCAGTCCGTCGTTAGCCCCGAACACTGCGGCCCTGAAGTTGCCCGATAGCCTGTTGCGGCCCCGGGTCGCAAGCCCCCGAATGACTTCCTCATGGATCTGTTCATCAGCAGCCATCGCGTCGGTGGCGGTGGGGTCCGCGGCGTAGGGGGACCTGCTTTCGGCACGCTGCGCCAGGGCCAGCACGAAGACGCTGCCAAACCGCCTGGCGAGGAAGCCCAGCACCAGGTTGCGGAACGAAGGCCGCGCAGGCTTGCCGGCGTCGGGCCCGAGGAGTGAGAGCCAGTGGGCCTCGTGTCTGCCTTCGGCCTTGGCCAGGGCGAGCAGAATTTCTTGTTCCTCGCCCTCGCGGCGGCTCGCCAGATAGCGGTAGGTGGCGGCTTCGGCGCGTTCGTCGGCCAGGTATTGGCGCCAGCGGCGAATATCTGCCGGGGCTGGCTGGTCTGACTGTGGTGTCACGTGGGATCTCCTGGTCTGTAGCGACCAGTGCCGTGACGGGGCTCCGGCCGTCGTTAAAGCGGCCGAAGGTCTCGCTCGCCGGTCTAGGTCACCGGTGGATTGCCGGGCCATCGTCTTCGATGGCCAGTATGTCGACAGGCCGCTGCGCCGAGCCCCGCTGGTGCGGGACGAACGCGGGAGCTACTCCCCTTCTCAGCGTCAATCTTAGCCCGAGGGCGCCTCATCAGACGACCACCGATGGAGGTAAGCCTCGCTAGGATGAAACCATGGCCAGCCCAGCAGATAAATCCCCCCGCCGTGGATCACTGACCCAGTGGCTGCTGCAGGGCGGAGCAGATCCCGATCCCCGGTTCACGCTGGCGAACGAGCGGACGTTCCTGGCCTGGATCCGGACGTCCCTGGCGTTGCTGGCTGGCGGCATAGCGATTGAAGCGTTCACCGCTGAGTTGTTCGATCCGGTCATCCGCAAAGCCCTGGCGATTCTCCTGTTGGTATTGGCCATGCTGCTTGCCGCCGGAGCGTGTGGGAGATGGTTGATCGTCGAGCGGGCCATGCGCCAAGGGCGGCCCTTACCCCTGTCGCTCCTCGCCCCGCTGCTCGCGCTCGGCGCAACGGTAGTGGCGGCGGTGGTCGTGGTCGTGATCTACAGCCGATCGGCCTGACAGGCTCCCGATGAACCGCGACCACCCCGTCGACACCGGCCTGCCGCCGGAACGCACCTCACTTGCCTGGGGGAGGACCCTGCTGGCGCTGGTGATCTGCGGTGTGCTCTTTGTGCGATGGCTGCCGGAGCACGGTTGGTTTGCGATGATCCTCACCGGCACCTCACTCGCTGCGGCGCTGGGAATCTACCTGAGCCAACGGCTCCGGTATCGCCGGAACCTCAAGGGGGTCAGGAGTGGTGTGTTGAAAGCAGATGTGACTGCGGTGCTCTGGACTACCGTGGTGGTGGTCGCGGTGGGTGCCGCTGGCATCTACGCTGTCCTGTTCCAGTCGCTGCATGAGTGAGGAAAAAAGCTGTCGGACAGTGAGCGACCGCCCGGCGAATCAGGATAGAGTTCAACAGGCCAAGACAGGAAGTAGACTGATGACTTTTGATTCAACTGCCCCATGGGTACAAAACTACGGCCCGGGTGTGCCCGCCGCCGTCGCCATCCCCGACGGCTCCCTCGTCAACCTCGTTGAGGAATCCGCACGTAACTACGGCAAGAAGGTCGCCCTTGAGTTCTTCGGAGCCGAGACGACCTACCGCCAGCTCGGTGAGGAGATCCAGCGCGCGGCCGAAGGCCTGCATCGGCTGGGTGTCGTAGCGGGAGACCGGGTGGCGCTGGTGCTGCCAAACTGTCCCCAGCATGTGGTGGCGTTCTATGCTGTCCTGCGGCTCGGCGCCATTGTCGTGGAGCATAACCCCCTCTACACCGACCGCGAGTTGCGGCACCAGTTCGAGGACCACGGCGCACGGCTGGCAATTGTTTGGGACAAGGCAGCGCAGCGGGTGCAGGATCTGCCCGCAGACGTCCACGTCACCACCATTGTGACCGTCGACCTGACGCGGGCCATGCCGTTCGCGAAACGGGCAGCGCTGAGGCTTCCCATCCGGAAGGCCAAGGACTCACGCAAGGCGTTGACCACCACCGCGAAGCTCTCCGGCAGTCGAAGCGTCACCCGGTGGGACGACCTGGTGAAAAACAAGCGGCTGGACGTAACCCATCCGGGGCCCGTGGCCACCGACATTGCGGTGCTGCAATACACCAGTGGCACCACCGGGCACCCCAAGGGGGCGGTGCTCACCCACCGGAACCTACTCGTCAATGCGGCGCAGGGACGGGCATGGGTGCCAGGCCTGGATGACGGGAAGGAAGTCATTTACGCCGTCCTGCCAATGTTCCACGCCTACGGGCTCACCCTCTGTCTGACGTTTGCCATGAGCATTGGGGCCCGGTTGGTCCTTTTCCCCAAGTTCGATGAAGACCTGGTGCTGGACGCGGCGAAAACCCACCCGCCCACCTTCCTGCCCGCTGTTCCACCGATCTATGAGCCTCTTGCGAAGCGCGCCGTGGAACGTGGGGTCAGTCTGAAGAGCATTCGCTTCGCGATCTCCGGCGCAATGAATCTGCCGCTGGCGACCATCGAGTTGTGGGAGTCGGTAACCGGTGGATACCTGGTGGAGGGGTACGGGCTCACCGAGACCTCGCCCATCTCGCTCGGCAATCCAATTGGCCCCACGCGTAAGCCCGGAACCGTTGGGGTGCCGTTCCCCAATACGGAAATCCGGGTCGTGGACCCCGAGGATGCCGGTAGTGAGCGTGCGCCCGGAGAGCCCGGCGAACTCCTCATCCGCGGACCGCAGGTGTTCCAGGGTTATTGGCGGAACGATGAGGACACGCGGGCTGTCCTGAGTTCCGACGGCTGGTTCAAGACCGGGGACATCGTCCGGGTCGATGCCGACTCCTATGTCACCATCGTGGACCGGATCAAAGAGATCATCGTCACCGGCGGGTTCAACGTCATGCCCACCGAGGTGGAGGAAGCGTTGCTCGACCATGACAGTGTCGCCGATGCGGCGGTGGTTGGCCTGCCGCTGGCGGGCGGGGGCGAAGAGGTGGTGGCCGCCGTCGTGATCCGCGAGGGACACCAGTTCAGCGGGGACGCGCTGAAAGCCTTCTGCCGGGGCTCCCTCGCCGCCTACAAGGTGCCGCGCCGTATTGTGGTGGTAGAAGAACTGCCGAGGTCACTCATCGGCAAGGTGCTGCGGCGCCGGGTTCGAGATCAACTAATTGCCGGCGACAGCTGAAATGCGCCACCCCAGTGAACAAGGAGACAGGGACTGTGTTTAACATTTTCAGGCGCACCAAGGAGGCACCGCGCGGGGAAGAACGCCGGGAGGAAACTGCCGACGTCGACACCCCAGAGCCGGTGGGGAGCCCCTGGCGCGACTCGCTGGGCCGCAGCAGCACGCGCGCAGCTCAGGTTCTGCTGATCCTGGTGCTGGCGGTCATCGTGATCTACGGCCTGATCCAGGTGCGCTTGGTAGTGATCCCACTGATCATTGCCCTGATTCTCGCGGCCGCCATCGGCCCGCTGGTGAACTGGTTGCGGCGTAAGGGGTGGCCCAGTGCGCTCGCCACCGCGTTCTCCTTCCTGCTCCTGCTTGGAGTATTGGGTGGTGTGATCACGGGCATCGTCTTCGCTGTCCAGAGCCAGCTCGACGAACTGGTCGACAACGCATCGCAGGGCTTCGACCAGATTTACGAATTCGTCCGCGATGGCCCGCTGCCCATCGATGAGCAGCAGATCTCCGACGCGCAGGAATGGCTGATCGACTTCGCCACCAGTGCCACAGCCGGAGCCGGTGCCGTATCGGGCATTACGGCAGCCGGCGAGTTCCTCACCGGGGCTGTGCTGATGGTGGTCATCCTGTTCTTCTTCCTCAAGGACGGCGACAGGATCTTCGCCTTTGTCCTGCGGCCCTTCAAGGGTGAGCGGCTGGTCAAGGCCCGCCGCGTGGGAATGCACGGACTGGAGACGCTCGGTGGGTATGTTCGGGGAACCGCGATTGTCGCTTCAGTTGACTCGGTGGTCATCGGCATCGCCCTGTTCATCCTGGGCATCCCACTGGCGCTCCCGCTCGCGGTCATTGTGTTTGTTGGTGCGTTCATTCCCCTGGTGGGTGCGACGGCGGCCGGAGCGCTCGCCGCTCTGGTGGCACTCGTGTCAGACGGGCCGACTACCGCACTGATCGTGATTGTCGTGGTGATTGCCGTGAACCAGATCGAGGGCAACTTCCTGCAGCCTGTGGTGATGGGCCGCTCCCTGAGCGTGCACGCCCTGGTCATCCTGGTGGCGTTGACCGCCGGCACCATCCTGGCCGGTATTATCGGCGCCATCCTGTCGGTGCCCATTGCGGCAGTCACCTGGAGTGCCATCAAGTCCTGGACCGGTGAAGAAGACGGACCAGTGACCCCCGCCGACATCAGGCAAGCCGAGATCGATACCAAGGCCGACGCCGTCGGCCGTGGCCGCAGCAGCAGGCCTGGCCGGAAGATCAAATCCTCGACAGCCAAGTCGTAGGCCTGGGCGCCCCGGCTCGCCCCCCGCGACACCCCCACCCCCGGATCGAGTCAACACCAATAACAGGTTTCCGGAAGGAAATCGGCTATGAGTGTTGACTCGATCCTTGGTGGGAGCGGCGGCTCTGCGTTGCGGGCTAGCGGGTGGTGGAGGTGACGGGTACTGCGACCTCGTCCTCAGCGGCGCCCGCCACGCGACGCTCCCAGGCGGCCATGACCGCCGGGTCGGTGCGCTTGGTGAGGAACGAAACGATCACAAACACCAGGGCCGAAGCGATGAGTCCGTAGTAGATCGGTTCGTTGGCGTAGATACCGTCGTACTGGTTCTCGGCGTTGACCTCAAGGTAGATCATGGTGCCGAGGGTGAAGACCGTGCCGGCAGCCATCGAAGCCGCTGCTGCGACGCCGGTGGCCCGCTTCCAGACCAGTCCACCGATGATGGAGACCAGCAGGCCGCCAACCAGGATGGCGTAGGCAATGGTGAGAGCTGCGACCACGTCCTGGACGATGACCGCCAGCGCGATGGCGACCAGGCCCAGACCCAGCACCCACCAGCGGTTGGCGGTGACATCGTGCTCGGGGTTCTCGGCCTCGTCCTCGGTGGTGGTGTCGATGCTGCTCTGGCCGCCACGGCCAAACCAGCTGCTGACGAATGGCACGACGTCGGCACGGGCCACTGTCGCAGCGGCGATCAGTGAACCGGATGCCGTAGACATCATGGCGGCGACGGCAGCCGCCAGCACCAGTCCGCCGATGCCGATCGGCAGGACGTTGATGGCAATATCCGCGTACACGTCGTCCTGGGACTCGATGTTGGGGAGGATCACGCTGGCCGACATGCCGATGATCGCGCCGGCGACGCCGTAGAGGATGCAGTAGACGCCTGCCGTCACTCCACCCCACCGGGCCACGGTGGGTGTCCGGGCAGTGAAGACGCGCTGCCAGATGTCCTGCCCGATGAGCAGGCCCAGGGTGTACACCACAAAGTAGGTGATGATGCTCTGCAGGCCGATGCCGGTGATGCTGAAGAACTCGGCTCCGGCACGCTCGGAGATGCCGTCGAAACCGCCGGCGTTGATCAGGGCGAAGGGCAGCATCAGGGCAAACACGCCGATGGTTTTGATGATGAACTGCGCCATGTCGGCCAGGGTGATGGACCACATGCCGCCGATTGTCGAGTAGATCAGCACGATCGCACCGCCGACGGCGATCGAGGCTGCGCGGTCCCACCCGAACAACACCACAAAGATGGTGGCGTAGGTGCCAGTAGAAGTAGCGCAGAGCATCAGGGTGTAGGCCAGCATGACGATGCCTGAGGCCTTGGTGGCCTCGGCGCCATAGCGCAGGGTGAGCATTTGGGAGACCGTGTAGATCTTCAGCTTCTGCAGGGTTGGGGCAAAGAGGAGGCTGAGCAGCAGCACCCCAACCCCGATGGCGACGACGAGCCACATGCCCGAGATGCCGTAGGTGTAACCGAGGCCGACGCCACCGACTGTCGAGGCGCCGCCCAGTACTACCGCCGCCATGGTGCCGGTGTACAGAAGTGGGCCGAGGCGCCGGCCGGCGACAAGGTAGTCGCTCGTGTTCTTGGTGCGGGACTTGCCCCACCAGCCGAACGCCAGCATGCCTACGAGGTAGACCACCACGATCGCAATATTGATGAATTCCATGGTGCTCCTGATTGTGGGGGTTTCGGTTAGAAAACTTATGTTTCGCTATAGGCTAGTTGTGACCTTGCTAACAGGTCAAGTGTGTGATCAGGGCGGTCCTCGGGGAATCCTCGGTATGCTCATAGTCGATGTCCGCCCGGGTGATTGTCCTGCGCAGAGAGATGGTAGCCAGTGAAGGCCCTGCCCGTAGAACCCAGCAACGCCCCGGTAGCCATCGGGTCTCGAATCCGTGCTGCCCGGCAATCCCAGCGGATGACCATTGAACAGGTTGCGGCTGCCACGGGGCTGACCAAAGGGTTCCTGAGCCGCGTGGAGCGGGACCTGACGTCACCGTCGGTCGCCTCTCTGGTGACGCTCTGCCAGGTCCTTTCCATCTCGATCGGTGACCTCTTCCTGGTGCCGGAGACCCACCTGACCCGTCTGGCGGAGGCTCCGCGGATCAGCCTCGGTGGTGAAGGCATTAACGAACGCCTGGTGACGGCCCGCTCCGAGCGGCGGCTCCAGATGATCCGCGCGGTCATCGAGCCTCATGGGCGAGGCGAGAGCGAACTGTATTCGGTTGACTGCGAGGTGGAGACGCTGCACGTTGTTGCCGGCAGATTTGTCCTGATCTTCTCGAATGACCGGTATGAACTGGAGGCCGGGGACACCGTCACGTTCCCCGGCCGTGAACCCCACACCTGGTTCAATCCCACCGATCTGGAAGCGATTGTTCTCTGGACCCTGGTCCCCGCGGCTTCCGGCGGATAATACCCGGACCGCAGGCCCGGAGGACCGGTGATGTGGGCGCAATTTACGGATCCTTTAAGGGGGAGCTGTCACCCTGTTTCGGCGGCTTCAGTGTTGACCGAGACGGGCATCACAATTAGCCTTATGAAAAACAGTTGATGCTTATATGGCAACTTCTGTTTCCCCAACCCGGAGGTACCCATGGAACAGCCGCGCGTCACGGCCAATGGAAACATTGGCCCCATCGATTCCTCACGGATTCCCCGTTATGCCGGCGCCGCGACTTTTGCCCGGCTGCCGCGACTCGACGAGGTGGACCGGGCCGACATCGCCGTCGTCGGTGTCCCCTTCGACTCGGGGGTGTCCTACCGGCCGGGGGCCAGGTTCGGGTCCAACCACGTCCGCGAATCCTCGCGCCTGCTCCGCCCCTACAACCCGGCCCTGGACATTTCTCCGTTCGAGCGGGTGCAGGTGGCCGACGCCGGCGACATGGCGGTTAATCCCTTCAATATCAACGAGGCGATCGAAACCATCCAGCAGAATGCGCTCGATCTGACCGCCGACGGCACCAAGCTGGTCACGCTGGGTGGCGACCACACCATTGCGCTGCCCTTGCTGCGGGCTGCCTCCGAACGCGCCGGCGCACCCGTGGCGATGCTGCACTTCGATGCGCACCTCGACACCTGGGACACCTATTTCGGCGCCGAGTACACCCACGGCACACCCTTCCGGCGCGCGGTAGAGGAGGGCATCCTCGACACCGAGGCCATCTCCCACGTGGGCACCCGCGGCCCGCTCTACGGGGTGAAGGATCTCGAGGACGACCGTCGGTTCGGGTTCGGGATTGTCACCTCCTCCGACGTGTTCCGACAGGGTGTCGACGAGGTGATTGCCAAGCTGAGGGACCGGATCGGCAACCGCCCGCTGTACATCTCCATCGACATCGACGTGCTGGACCCGGCGCACGCCCCCGGGACGGGGACACCCGAGGCGGGTGGCATCACCAGCCGTGAGCTGCTGGAAATCCTCCGCGGGATGCGCGGCATGAACCTGATCGGGGCCGACGTCGTCGAGGTCGCCCCCGCATACGACCATGCGGAGATCACCGGCGTCGCGGCATCGCACGTCGCCTACGACCTGGTGTCCCTGATGGCGGACCAGGCCACTACCAACACCACGGCGGAGGAACGCTAAATGGTCACCAGTGACAGTGTTGCAACAGCACCGCCGGCACCCCTGACAGGTGAGCGCAACGGTGGGGACCTCGTCGTCGAGACCCTCAGCGCCCTCGGAGCGACCACCGTTTTCGGCATTCCCGGCCAGCACGCGTTGGGTTTGTTTGACGCGCTGTCCCGGTCGGAGCTGCGTTTCGTCTCCTCGCGGGTGGAGAACAACTCGGCATTCGCCGCCGACGGGTTCTCCCGCGCCACCGGGCAAGTGGGAGTGCTGTTCCTGTCGACCGGGCCGGGCGCGCTGACCGCGCTTGCAGGCCTGCAGGAGGCCTACGCCACCGGCGTACCAATGGTGGTCATCGCCAGCCAGATCCCGCTGGAGGGTCTGGGCGCCCGGCGGAAGGGCATGCTGCACCAGCTCGACGACCAGAAGGCCTCGGCGGCGAACGTCACCAAGAGCCAGCGGCTGATCCAGCACGCCTCGGGCATCCCCTCAGCCATTCAGGACGCCTGGACCGAAGCCGTTTCCTCACCGCAGGGGCCGGTCTGGATCGAGGTGCCGCAAAATGTGCTGCTCGACCCGGTGATGGTGCCGCAGGTCGAGGACGCGCTCGCGGAGCCCTTCGACAACCCGCCCCGGGTGGAGCTGGTCCGCGAGGCAGTGAAGTGGCTGACGGAATCCAAGCGTCCGGCCATCGTGGCTGGCGGCGGAACCCGTCGTGGCAACGCCGAACCGTGGCTGCTGTCCATCGCCGAGAAGCTCGGCGCCCCCGTGCTGTGCTCGCCCGGCGGGAACGGCGCGTTCCCGTGGGAGCATGAGCTGTCACTGCAGGCGTGGGTGGAGGACCGCTACGTTACCGAGGTTCTTGAGGATGCCGATGTGGTGCTGGTGGTCGGATCCTCGCTCGGTGAGGTGACCAGCAACTACTTCACGCTCGAACCGCGGGGGCGCATCATCCAGATCGACGCCGAACCCCGGGTACTCGAATCCAACCGGCCAGCCCTGGGCATCCGTGCCGATGCCGGCCAGGCGCTCGCTGCCCTCGATGAGGCGCTGCCCGCGCTGGACCGTGACCGCACCGCCGGGTACGACGCCGTCACGCTGGTCGCCGAAACCCTCGCCAAGGTGCAGGGACGGCTGGATGCGCAGGACCTCGCACTGGAACGCAAGTTCATGGCGGACATCCGCGCCGCCGCGCCGGCCGGACTGCAGACCTACTGGGATATGACCATCGCCGCCTACTGGGCGTGGAGTTGCTGGGACGCCAAGGATGGGCAGTTCCATTCGGCTCAGGGCGCTGGCGGGCTGGGGTACGGTTTCCCCGGCGCGATCGGTGGCGCCGTCGGGCTCGGGGAACGTGTCCTGGCGGTCTCCGGTGACGGATCGTCGATGTATTCGATTGCCGAACTGGCCACCGCCAAGCAGCACAACCTGCCGGTCACGTGGCTGATTGTCGACGACGGCGGTTACGGCATTCTGCGCGAGTACATGGAGGGCGCGTTCGGGAAGGCCACCGCCACCGAGCTGACCCGGCCGGACTTCGTGAAGCTCGCCGAAGCCTTCGGTGTGCCGGCGGTCAAGGTGGCCCCGGGCGACGTGCGGCAGGCGCTGGAGGACAGTTTCGCCGCGGAGGGGCCCAACGTCGTCGTGGTCGAAACCCTGCTCCGCCTGTTCGCCCCCACCCACCTGTAGTCCGGTAACGGGGGAACCCGGGGAGGTGTCACTGCATGGTGAAGGTGCGGGCAATAGTGTCGTGGACGGCCGGCACCGCGTTGCACCGGCCCAGGAGGGTATTCCGGGCCGCCAGCACCGGCCGCGGCAGGGGGCGCCCGAGCGCCATGTTCAGGTGAGCCTGGCGTGCAGCCGTCACAGCAGCCCGACGGCGTCGCTGGTCAAACGCCGACAGGTCGCGGCCGACGTCGCGACCGTCAACCAGTGACGCCGTGATGATCGGGACCAGCTCGGTGGCATCGAGCCACCCGAGGTTCATCCCCTGCCCGCCGATCGGGCTCACCTGGTGGGCCGCGTCCCCAATCAGCACGGTCCGCCCGGACACGAGCCGCTGGGCCAGCCGCCGGTGCACGTCGAACGCGCTCAGCATCGAGATGCTGTCCACGTCCACCCGCACGCCGGTGCGGGCAAGAATC
>NZ_ALPM01000108.1:10825-26809 GCF_000294595.1 Arthrobacter sp. TB 23
CGGGGGTCGGCGAGGCGACCAGCGAGGACGTCCGCACCACCCAGCGCCGCACCCCGTCCGGTAGCGGGAAGGACTCGACAATCCCGCCCGGCTCCAGATACAGCACCGCCGTCGACCGGTCCGCCGACGAGTCAGCAAAGTCGCCCATCAGGTAGGTGTCGGGGTACCGCTGCAGCGACGCGGGGATCCCGGCGCTGGACCGCACGGTGCTCTTGCCGCCGTCGGCCCCAATGACGAGCCGCGCCTGCAGCACCTCACCGGTTGACGTGGTCACCAGCATTGACGCCCCAATGTCATGGACCGCGGTGACCGTCACGCCCCGGCGGAACACACCGGGTGCGACGGCGGCAAAGCGGGTTTCCAGCACCTGCTCGGTCCGGATCTGCGGTACCGCAAGCACAAACGGGTAGTCGCATTCCAGGCCCGCGAAGGACAGGCGGGTCACGTCGCTGCCAGCGCTGCGGGCAACCCCCGCACCGATCCTGACGCCGCGGCTGATCAGCTCATCGGCCACCCCGGCCTGGGCGAGTGACGCCAGGGCCGGCGGGTGGATGCCAATGGCTCGCGAGTGGCCGCTCCGGGTGGTCCGCTGCTCCAGGACCAGCACCTCCAGCCCGGCCTGGCGGAGCAGGATTGCCGCGAAGAGGCCCACCGGACCGCCGCCCACGACGATGACGTCATGCATGGGGCGCCCGGTGAACCAGCAGGTTGTGGGAGGGGAACCTCGCTGTGACCTCCCAGCCGGGCGGGGCGACGGACGCCAATTCGGCGGCGGTATAGCTGCGGCGGATCGAGGTCAGCCCGTCTTGCCGGATCAGGGAGCGGCGGAGCGGAAGAGTGCCGAGGGAAAACAAGAGGTAGCCCAACCGGCTACGTTCAATGTCGTTGTGCAGGGTGATCCCGCTACTCAGCTGCTCCGAGTCGGCCAGCAACGACTGCAGTTGTTCCGGCGCCAGATGGTGCAGCAGGTGGTTGGACGTCACGACGTCGAACTTCAGCCCCTCGGCCACCAGATCGGTGCTGAACGCGCGCCGGAACTTCAGCCCCAGCACGGGCGGCTGCGAGGTCGCGAACGCGTGCGCCCGGTCGTCGGGGTCGATGCCCAGTATCGAGAGTTGCAGGCCATCCCGGGCCGCCCAGCGGGCGAACGCCCGCGGCATGTCCCCGCCACCAGACCCGATATCGAGCAGGGTGCTGGGCCGCGACGGTGACAGTCGGGGGCGGATCTGTGCCGACCAGGTGCGTCGCCAGCCAGCGACCGTCGCGTTGATCAACCCGAACTGTGAGTAGGTCCGGTCCAGCAGGACCGGGTCGCAATCCGGCTTGTCCATCTCCTCCACCGCATCAGCGTCGCGGTGCGCGAGGAAACCGTTCTCGCGGAGAGCGGGGAACTGCACTCAGGGACCCACCTTGGTGAACAGTGCGGTTTCCACCGTCAGGCCGGGGCCGAACGCCATTGAGCAGATCCGCTCGTCGGCGCCGTCAAAGGGCTGCTCCAGAATGTGCTTCAACACGAACATCACGGTGGCGCTGCTCATGTTGCCGTAATCGCGGAGGGTTTCCCGCGCCGGCACCAACTGGTCCTCCTTCAGGTCCAGTTTGGCCTCCACCTTGTCCAGGATGCTCCGCCCGCCCGGGTGGATCGCCCAGTGCTCAATGTCCTTGTACTGCTTGTCGGCGAGGGTTTCGTCGCGGGCCAGCAACGGCTCCAGCGCCCCCACAATATGCTCATCGATGATGTGGGGCACGTAGGTGCCGAGCACCATCTCGAACCCTTCGTCCCCGATGTTCCACGCCATTGACTCCTCGCCGACGGGTGTCAGGACCGTCTCGAAGAAATCCAGGCTCAGGGCGGGCGCGGTGGCCTCGTATTCCCGTGCACTGATCACTGCCGCTGCCGCGCCGTCGGCGAACAGCGACGACCCAACAATGGTGTCAGGGTTGTTGGAAGACCTGACGTGCAGGGAGCACAGTTCGGCTGCGACCACCAGGACGACTGCGTCCGGCTCGGCCTCACAAAAGGACTTGGCGGCCCGCAGGGCGGGGAAGGCGGCGTAGCAGCCCATGAAGCCGAGGTGGTAGCGCTGCACGGCCGGGCTCAGCCCGAGCGCGCGAACCACCTTGTAATCCGGTCCGGGGTTGAAAAAGCCGGTGCAGGAGACGGTGATGACGTGCGTGACATCAGCCGGTTCAATGCCCTCGGCGGCTGTCAGGGCCTTGTCGGCTGCCTCGACGAACAGCTTGGTGCCCTCTTCCGCGTACACCTCATTGCGCACCTTGGTGCTGGGGGACAGGATGCGCCGTTCAGCGGAATCGAAGAAGACCGGGTTCTCGGACGGGGCGTCCAGGGTCATTTCCTTCACCGCGGTGTACCGGGTGTTGATTCCCGAGGAGTCGAAGGCCGCGCCGACCAGACGCGTCCCGAGCCGGTTCAGTCCCGGCTGCGCAGCGAAGACGTCCCTCACATCCGACTGCACCATAACGGTCTCAGGAACTGCGGTTTCTAGGGACCTCATGATTACTGTCATAGTTCATTCTTAGGGACGGGTGCCGGTAAATACAATGAGCGCCCGCCGTGGCTCGACCGGACGAGCCCGAAATCCCTACTGGTTGCCCGGGGCCGGATACTGGGCGTTGTCATTCTCCAGGAGCGCCTGGAGGTTCGTCAGAATGGGAGCCCAGCTTTTGCCCACGGCTGCCAGCTCCGCCGCCTCCGCAAGCCGGTCCTGCACGAGGCGGAACCGCACCCCGCCGCCGGCCACCTGTTCAACGTCAATCGTGATGCGGGACGCAGCATCGTCCTGAGGGTCGGTGTGCCCATCCTCGCCGGCTGGTACTTCGCGGAGCGTGTATGACAACCGCTTCGGCTCGTCTACCTCCAGCACCACCCCGTGGTGGGTGATTGTCTCCGAACTGCTCTCATAGAAGCGGATGGGGGAGCCCGGCACCCAGGTGGACTCCACCCGGCGTCCGGACCAGTAACGACGCGTCACGGCACCCTCGGTCAGAGCTTCCCACAGCCGGAGCGGGGAGGTGGCAATCTCGGTGTCGTGCACGAACGCTGGCTCAGTCATGGGTTCAGCGTAGCCCAGCGCCTGTACCGTTAAGGGCGCAAAGACTGACCAACACTCTCGCCTAGGAATGACATGCACCACACCAATCCTTTCGACCACCCGATCAGGGGTGCCGGGGTGCCAATTCTGCTGTCCCTGTGTCTTCTGCTCACCGGCTGCGCGGCCGGTGGTGCGTCCGGTGGTGCGGCCGGAAATGCAGCGACGCCAACGACGACGACGGCGCCAGCTGCGAGCGAGTCGCCCGCCGTCGACCCCAGCGTGGCGCCAAGCGTCGAGCCAACCGCCGTCGTCGAACCCGAACCGCTTGAACTGCCCCGCGGCGGCACCGACCTGTTCCCTGACTACCGGCTGGTCGGGTTCAGCGGCCATCCGACGTCCGAGGGGATGGGCCGGCTGGGGATCGGTGACATTGACGAGCGGGTCGAGGAGATGGAACTTCTTGGTGAGCAGTACGCCGACGGACGCAGCATCCTGCCGGTGCTGGAACTGATCACCGTCGTCGTGCAGGCTTCTCCCGGGGCGGACGGGCTCTACCGCGCCCCAGCCTCGGACGAGTTCATCGAGTCCTACCTGGCGGCGGCCCGGCGGCACGACGCGCTGCTGCTGCTCAATGTCCAGCCGGGACGCTCCACCATGACTGCAGAAGTTGAACGACTCGAAAAGTGGCTCCTGGAACCCGATGTGGGACTTGCGCTGGACCCGGAATGGGATATCTCCGGGGAACAGCTTCCGGGCCAGTCCTATGGGCAGACGTCAGGGGAGGAAATTGATCGGATCGCCAGGTACCTCGATGACCTGGTGGCCGAGCACCAGTTGCCCCAGAAGGCGCTGGTGTTCCACCAGGTTGCCCCGTCAGTGGTGACCAACGAGGGTGCGGTGGGTGAATACGACGGCGTCGAGGTGATCAAGAGTGTCGACGGGATCGGTGCGCCCGGCGCGAAAATTGAGACCTACAACCAGTTGATGCTGGAACTCCCGCCGACAGTGAATCCCGGCTTCAAACTCTTCTTCGAAGAAGACACCGTTCACGGCGCGCTGATGCTGCCACCGGAGGTCCTCGGATTGCAGCCCAAACCGGATTACGTGCTTTACGAGTAGGGGCTTGGCGGGAGATGTTGCGTGGCTCACCAAACCGCACCGCCACCGGATACGAAGAACAGGTAAGCGCAGGCCGGAGTCTTGGCCGCGTCCGGTGGCACTAAAACCCGAGAGCATGAGGACCCATGGCAAGCAGAACCGCAACGATCCTGGGCAGCTCAGTGCTCGCCGTCGGCCTGATCTCCGGGTGCGGCGGCATGGAAGAGAACCCGTTGAACGTCAATGGTGCGTCGCCGGAACAGGCGGTCGCGGACGCTTCCGAGACCGAAGTCATTGCGGCATCGCTCGGCGAGGATCCGCTCCAACTCGGCGTCAACGGTGCCAAGCTCTGCTCGGTCCAGCCTGCACTCGGCTACCAGGAATACACGGTCCTGATCCACAACGAGACGCTCGAATCGTTCACGATCGACGACGTCAGCCTCGGTTCGCCCTCCGGCGTCACCCTGAACTCCGCGGAAGTCACGCCAGCCAATCGGGGCGGTCACGGGACCCATGGCATGGAGGACGGGACGGTCATGGGCGGCGGCGATGAGCACACCGAGGCGCACGGCTCAGGCGACATGGCCGACATGGGGGATATGCCCCAGAATGTGTTCTTCACTGAACCCGTCCCCGCTGTCGGCTACGAGATCTCCACCCTGGAGTATCTCAACGTGGTGGTCTCGGTTTCCCTCGACGACGACGCCGACAGGGGGACCTCCGAGTACGTCGAGATTGACTACTCCACGGCAGACGGATCGTTTACCGGCAAGCATCCGCTGGTCATCACCATGGACCAGGATTCCTGCGCCTAGCCGATAGCTGGGAAGAGTTCGCGGCGCAGATGCCGCGAGTCCTCGGAGGGTAGCACCACTGTTTCAGGGCGGGAACTCCGCGCCGGTTGGAACGCAGCCCCCACCGTAGGCGACAATGGCTCACGTGCCACATCTGACTTCTGACGCCACCATCTTTGACCTCCTCGCCGACGAACTCGGAGTCCGTGCCTGGCAGGTGAAGGCCGCGGTGGACCTCCTCGACGCCGGTTCGACTGTCCCTTTCATGGCCCGATACCGCAAGGAGGCCACCGGTTCACTCGACGACACCCAACTCCGGACCCTCGACGAGCGGCTGAGGTACCTGCGCGAACTGCAGGACCGCCGTCGGGCCATCCTCGACTCGATCGAGGCGCAGGGGAAGCTCACCGATCAGTTGCGTGCCGCTATTGCGGGCGCCGATACCAAATCCCGCCTCGAGGACATCTACCTGCCCTTCAAGACCAAACGACGGACCAAGGCACAGATTGCCCGGGAGGCGGGGCTGGAACCGCTTGCTGACGCGCTGGTGAGGAACCCGTCCCTGGACCCCGCGGCCGAGGCGGCCAGGTACGTCACCGGCGATGTTCCCGATGCTGAGGAAGCGCTGGCCGGCGCCCGGTCGATCCTGGTGGAACGCGCCGGCCAGGACGCTGACCTGCTGACCTCGGCCCGGGAGAGACTCTGGAAACAAGGCCTCATGCGGTCGAAGGTCCGGGCAGGTAAGGAAGCCGAGGGCCAGAAATTTGCCGACTATTTCCAGTTCGCCCAGGCCCCGTCCACCATGCCCTCGCATCGCGTTCTCGCCCTGTTCCGCGGCGAGAAAGAGGGCGTGCTGGAGTTGGCCATCGCCGAGGGAGACCCGGCAGACGCTGAAGAGTTCGCCAAGGCGCGCACCCGGTACGAAAACTCGGTGGCGGCGGTGCTGGGAATTGCCCCTGCCGGCCGCCCCGCAGATGCCTGGCTCGCCCAGACGGTCCAGCAATCGTGGCGCCGGATTCTGGCCAAACTATCGCTGGACCTCCGAGTGCGCCTGTTCGCTGCCGCTGAGACCGAGGCGGTGCGGGTCTTCGCCGCCAATCTCAGGGACGTCCTCCTCGCGGCGCCAGCAGGCGGTAGGACCACGCTGGGGCTTGACCCGGGGCTCCGCACCGGCGTCAAGGTGGCGGTGGTCGACGGCACCGGCAAGGCTGTTGCCACCGATACCGTGTACCCGCACGCTCCCCTGAAGAAGTGGGATGCTGCGCTCGCGTCACTCGCGAAACTGGTCACGGACCACGACGTCGAACTCATCGCGATCGGCAACGGAACCGCTTCACGGGAAACTGACAAGCTCTCCACCGAGTTGATCAAGCGGATGCCCGAGCGGAAGCTGCAGAAACTGGTGGTGTCCGAGGCCGGTGCGTCGGTGTACTCGGCGTCGGCCTTGGCCTCGGCCGAGCTGCCGGACCTTGACGTGTCCCTGCGGGGTGCGGTGTCAATTGCGCGCCGCCTGCAGGACCCCCTCGCCGAACTGGTGAAAATCGACCCCAAATCCATTGGTGTGGGCCAGTACCAGCACGACGTGACAGCAGCCAACCTGGAGCGGTCCCTGAACGCGGTCATCGAAGACTGCGTCAACGCGGTGGGAGTGGACGTGAACACTGCCTCACCGTCGCTCCTCAGCCGGGTGGCTGGCGTCGGAGGGCTGCTCAGCGAAAACATTGTGGCCCACCGCGACGCCAACGGCCGCTTCACCCGGCGCGCGGATCTCCTGAAGGTGCCACGGCTCGGGGCCAAGGCCTACGAGCAATGCGCAGGCTTCCTGCGGGTCTCGGGCGGCTCGGAGCCCCTCGACGCCTCAAGCGTCCACCCGGAAGCCTACGGTGTGGCGCGGAAGATTCTCAGCCAGGGCGGCACCGCCCTGCGGGAACTGGACCTGACGGCTTTCGTGGACGACACCTTCGGGCTTCCCACCATCAAGGACATCGTTGCGGAGCTGGAGAAACCCGGACGGGATCCGCGGCCCGAATTTGTGACTGCGTCCTTCTCCGAGGGCGTCGAGAAGATTTCCGATCTCAAACCCGGCATGACCCTCGACGGAGTGGTGACCAATGTTGCAGCCTTCGGTGCATTCGTCGACGTCGGAGTGCATCAGGACGGGTTGGTCCACATCTCGGCTATGGCGAACCGTTTCATCAGCGACCCGCACGAGGTGGTGAAGTCGGGGCAGGTCGTCAAGGTCAAGGTGCTGGAGGCTGACCCGGAGCGCAAACGGATTGCCTTGACACTGCGCCTTGACGACGAGCCGGGCGGGGGACCCCAAAGCAGCCGACCAGAGAAACCGCGGCCGGATAGGGGAGCGGTCAAGCCGCGTGCGGCAAAGCCACCCGCAGCGCGTACCCCTGCGCCGCCCGCCAACTCCGCGATGGCCGATGCGCTGAAGAAGGCGGGCCTGGCCTAGCGCCCCGGACCCCCAACGCACAACGACGACGCCCAACGCACAACGACGACCCTCAACGTACAACGACGACGGCGGCCGGCCNCCCGGGCGGCCGCCGTCGTCGTTGTGCAGTTGTTTACAGCGTGAGGCTATGAGGCCGGGAGCTGCAGAACATCACCGGTGAAGATGAGGTCAGCGTGAATGATGGTGTCGGCGTTGGCTTCGTACAGTGCCTGCCAGCCACCAACAACGCCCAGCTTGGCGGCGATGGTGCTGAGGGTGTCGCCGGACTCGATGGTGTAGGTGTCGCCGCTGAGTGCGGGAGCTGCAACGGGAGCCGCCGCCACAGGAGCCTGAGCAACTGGTGCCTGAGCAACTGGTGCCTGGACTACGGGAGCCTGAGCAACCGGTGCTGGGGCAACCTGAGGCTGGATCTGCTCAGCCTGCGCCTGGACTGGTGCCTGTGCAACAGGTGCCTGCTGCATTGGCTGGGCCGATGGGTTCGCTCCACCGCTCAAGCCGAGCTTGGCCGAGCACGCTGGCCATGCACCCCAGCCCTGACCCTGCAGAACGTTCTCTGCTACGGCAATCTGCTGCTCGCGGCTGGCGTCCTGAGGGGCGCCTTGTCCGCCGAATCCTGCCCAGGTGGAGGGGGTGAACTGGAGGCCGCCGGAGAAGCCGTTTCCGGTGTTGATGCCCCAGTTTCCGCCACTCTCGCACTGTGCGAGGGCGTCCCAGGTGCTGCCGGGGGCTGCGTTAGCCACTCCAGCTGATGCTCCGAGGCCGAGGCCGGCAAGAGCGATGACTGCTACGCCGCGGCGCGCGTTAGTGCTGAATTTTTGGTTCTTCATGGGTCTGATGCTCCGAAAGGCCACCAACGCTAGTTCCGTCCCCGGACATTTTTGCGCCGCTGCTCGCCTCGACTGTTTTTGTGGTCAGGTCTTTGGTGGCTGCCGGACGAGCAACGTCGGGTGGATTGGCAGCACCGGGCATATCGAGCTGCTGTTCGAAGAACTAAGCAGCGGGTTGTTTCCCTGGACGGGTTATTGTCTACGGTAGAACAGATTTCAATCGTTGCCAAATCGAGACATGGCGATGCTTGACGAGAGGGTGGGAAAAGGGATGGTTTTGGGTGGTCAAACACTGACCTGTTTGGTGCCGATGCGGTGGTCCGACATGGACGCCTACGGGCACATCAACAATGTACAGGTGCTACGGCTTCTGGAGGAAGCGAGAATCCACGCTTTCGGGGCTCCCGGCGGGACGGGAGCCGAGGGTGACCAGCCGCCGGTTGCACTGTTTTCCTCGGTCAATCCGGGCACTCAGGCGCTCGTGGTCGAGCACCGGGTCAGGTTTGTGGACACCCTCGATTACCGCAACGTTCCGGCGCGGATCGATGTCTGGGTGAGTGCCCTCAAACCGGCCAGTTTCACCCTCTCCTACCTGGTCCTCGACCCCCTCACCGGGGTGGCCTGTGTGAAGGCGGAAACGATCCTCGCCTTTGTCGACACGAACTCAGGGAGCGTCCTACGGCTCAGCGAGGAGCAGAAGGACGCCCTGGCGCCGTACAGAGGTGCTTCGCTGTTCCCCTGACATACCCGGCCGCTGGCACCTGACACGCAAGGCTGCGGGAACCAGAAGTGGTGCCCGCAGCCCAGGTGCGTCCTACGCAGCCACGTACCCGTGAGGATCGAGCACGTACTTGGTGGCGGCACCGGCGTCGAACTCCTGATAGCCGCGAGGTGCGTCAGTCAGACCGATCGCCTTGGCGTTCACCGCCTTGGCAATCTGCACCTTGTCATGCAGGATCGCCATCATGAGGCCCCGGTTGTACTTCATCACCGGACACTGGCCGGTGGTGAAGGACAGGGACTTGGCCCAGCCGGTTCCGAGGCTGATGGACAGGGACCCGACCTTCGCGGCGTCGTCCACGGCTCCCGGGTCACCCGTCACATACAGGCCAGGGATGCCCAGTGCGCCGCCTGCAGCGGTGAGGCTCATCAGCGAGTTGAGCACCGTGGCAGGCGCCTCGTGGGATGCATCAGACCCGTGGCCGCGCGCCTCGAAGCCCACCGCATCCACACCACAATCCACCTCGGGCACACCGATCAGTTGCTCGATTTGATCCTTCGGATCGCCCTTGGATACGTCCACGGTCTCGCAGCCGAAACTGCGAGCCTGCGCCAGGCGTTCCTCGTTGAGGTCGCCGACGATCACCACAGCGGCACCGAGCAGCTGCGCCGATACAGCTGCTGCAAGGCCAACAGGGCCCGCACCAGCAACATAGACCGTGGAGCCAACGCCCACCCCCGCGGAGACCGCGCCGTGGAATCCCGTGGGGAAAATGTCCGAGAGCATGGTCAGGTCCAGGATTTTCTCCAAGGCCTGATCCCGGTCCGGGAATTTGAGTAGATTCCAGTCGGCGTAGGGCACCAGGACGTACTCCGCCTGGCCTCCCACCCAGCCGCCCATGTCCACGTACCCGTAGGCACTTCCCGGGCGGTCAGGGTTCACATTCAGGCAGATACCCGTCTTGCGTTCCTTGCAGTTTCGGCAGCGTCCGCAGGCAATGTTGAAGGGCACCGAACAGATGTCGCCCACCTTGATGAATTCGACGTCGCGGCCTACCTCAACGACTTCGCCGGTGATCTCATGGCCCAGCACCAGATCGGAGGGGGCAGTGGTACGGCCCCGGACCATGTGCTGGTCGGAGCCGCAAATATTCGTAGTGACAGTCTTGAGGATGACACCGTGGTGCACCTGACGGCCCACATTGGCCGGGTTCACTCCTGGTCCATCTTTTAGCTCGAAGGTGGGATAGTCAATATCGATGACCTCCACTTTCCCGGGTCCTTTGTAAGCAACGGCTTTGTTTCCAGGCATGAGCTTCCCTTCCGTTTCCGAACAGCCCTGTCGTCGGTGACCGGGCCCATAGTGAACGTATCGTGATCCGGGTTGCACCAAGGTTGCAAGAAGGTTGCAATCGCCTTAAACCAGATTGCCTTGCACCAACAGAGTCGGTGCAAGGCAACATTTATGATCTGGGCCGTAGGCCGCTGATTAGATATTGGTTGATTGGCCACCTCCACGGGTCCGGGCGATATGCACAATAGCTACGGCGCCCGCGACCAACGCGAGAACCAGATGCATCCAGTTACCCGCCGCATTGAAGGACAGGAAGTTGGCCGTCGAGTTGAGGTCGATGACCACCCCGTAGATCCACATGATCAAAAACAGGGCACCGCTGCCCAGCAGGAAATTGCGGGCACCGAAGCTGTCCCTGCTCATGATGATCCCGGCTGCTCCGACAACCAGATAGACGAGGTTGAGCAGGATGGACACCTGGAAGACGCCGAAGAGTAGCGCCTCCGAGCCGCTGGCGACGGCCAGCGAACCATACTGTGTCGTTAGTCCTGGCACAAAGGCCAGAACGCCCAAAAGCAGAAAGACTACTCCCATTCCCATTGAGCCAGCGCGAACAAGCTCATGGGTCACATGAAAGTCACGTGCATGGTGTGATGCGGTAGTCATTTCCCCTCCCTTGGATCGAGAAAAGAACCTGATGAAATTGGAATCTATTCGCCGGGCTTTTACAGGGCCGCTGGCAGTGGTGTGACTACCGTGCCAGCACTTCTATTTTACCGCTGGTAGAGGAAGCCGGATAGGACGAAAGACCTGAAAATACCGCGAAAATATCCTCCCGGACCGTACCCATTGGACCTAAGGATGCTTAGTATGTAGGTACCGTTCAGACATTCCTTACAAGGAGGTAAGAAAGTGTCAGGCTACTTCAAAATAGTGGATGCGCACGACGGCGGATACCGGATCAAACTCATGGCAGGAGACGGCGCGCTGGTGGCTGTTTCCACCTACTACCAGACGAAACCCGAAGCGGTCGCAGGCATCGAAGAAATGCGCGAAATTGCCGGCACCGGGCCGGTCGCCGATCAGAGCCACAGTTACCACCCCAGCGCGAATGCGGCGGGAAAACAGGCCTTCAGTGGGCAGCGCCGCTGACCAGGTCAGGTGTTTGGAGGTCCTCAGCCGGCGGTGTTGAGTCTCCGCGTCAGGTAGGGCGCGGTTCGGCTGACAGTGCTGTCAGCGACCGACGACGGCGTCCCTTCGGCCACGATCCGGCCGCCGTCGTCGCCGCCGGAAGGACCCAGGTCCAGCACCCAGTCCGCCGCGGCGATCACCGACATGTCGTGTTCGACGACGACGACGGTGTTGCCGGCGTCGACCAGGTTGTTCAGCTGCGTCAGCAGCAGCTGCACGTCCGACGGGTGTAGCCCGGTGGTGGGCTCATCCAGGAGATACAGGGTGTGGCCGCGGCGGGCACGTTGCAGCTCGGTGGCGAGCTTGATACGTTGCGCCTCACCGCCGGAGAGCTCGGTGGCCGGCTGGCCGAGCCGCAGATAGCCCAACCCCACCTGGCGGAGCGTGGTGAGGCTGCGTGCAGCCGCCGGAACGTCGGCGAGGAATTCCGCGGCGGCGTCGACGGTAAGTCCGAGGACATCGGCGATGGTCCGGCCCTGATAAGTGATCTCAAGGGTCTCCGGGTTGTAGCGCGCTCCGTCGCAGGTGGGGCACGGCCCGTAACTGCCGGGCAGGAACAAAAGCTCGACCGAGACGAATCCCTCGCCGAGACACGTCTCGCAACGGCCGCCGGTCACATTGAAGGAGAATCGACCGGCTCCGTACCCGCGGGCTTTGGCTTCGTCGGTGGCGGCGTACAGCTTGCGGACGGCGTCAAACAGGCCCGTGTAGGTGGCGAGGTTGGACCGGGGGGTCCTGCCGATCGGGCGCTGATCCACCCGGACCAGCCGGTCGATCAGGTCGAGGCCTTCCACATGGCCCACGGTCATGTGGTCCCCGGGTGCGCAGTCGCGGTCGCTGCCGTCGTCGTCGGAATCCTCCGCCGGGGCGCCCGCCCGCAGGTAATCGTTGACGACGTCGGCAAGCACCTGGGAGACCAGCGTGGACTTGCCGGAGCCGGAGACACCGGTAACGGCGGTCAGCACGTTGAGGGGTATGGCCGCGTCAAGGCCGCGGAGGTTGTGCCGGGTGATGTCGCTGAGCGTGAGCCAGCGGCTGGGTTCCCGCAGTGCTGCACGGGCGGCGGGTGGCGCTTGTTCCGGGAAGAGGAACGGGCGGGTGACTGAGGCTTCGACGTCGGCCAGTCCCGCCACAGCACCGCTGTAGAGGACTGCGCCGCCAGCTTCGCCGGCTTTGGGTCCCACGTCGACCACCCAGTCCGCGCTGCGGACCACGTCCATGTCGTGTTCCACCACGAACACCGAGTTACCCGAGGATTTGAGCTGCTGCAGGACCTCCAGCAGCGGTTCCGCGTCGGCGGGATGCTGACCAGCCGAGGGTTCGTCGAGGACGTAGATCACGCCGAACAGGCCGGAACGGAGCTGGGTTGCGATGCGCAACCGCTGCATCTCACCGGGGGACAGGGTGGGGGTGGGTCGACGGAGACTGAGGTAGCCCAGCCCCAGGTCCAGCAGCACGCTGACGCGCTGGTGCAGGTCCTTGGTCAGGGTGACGGCAACCTCCGTGGTTTCGCCGGAACTCAGGGCGCGTGAGCTGGATCCCGCGTGCTGCAGGGTGGCGGTGGGTTCAACGATCGCTGCGAGCTCGGCCAAGGGGACGGCGGTGAGCTCGGCGATCGAGTACCCGGCGAAGGTCACGGCGAGCGCGGCCTGTTGCAGGCCGCTGCCCTCGCACAGCGGGCAGGGGCCGCTGTGCATGAATTGGAGGACACGTTCCCTCATCGACTGGCTGGAGGAGTCGGCGAGCGTGTGGAGCACATAGCTCTTCGCGCTCCAGAAGCGGCCCTTATAGGGCTTGGCGACCCGGTCCCGCTGGGGGGTGACCTGGACAACCGGCTGCTCCTCGGTGAAAAGGATCCAGTCACGGGATTCCTTCGGGAGCTGGTGCCACGGGGTGTCGATGTCGTGACCAAGTTCACCCAGGACGTCGCGAAGGTTTTTGCCCTGCCAGGCTCCCGGCCAGGCGGCGATGGCGCCGTCGCGAATGGTCAGGGACGTGTCGGGAACAAGGGATTCCTCGCTGACGGTGTGGGCGATGCCCAGGCCGTGGCACTGCGGGCAGGCGCCGGCGGCGGTGTTGGGGGAGAAGGAATCGGAGTCCAGCGACTCGGCGCCCTCAGGGTAGGTACCCGCCCGGGAGAAAAGCATCCGCACCGAGTTGGACAGGGTGGTGACGGTGCCCACCGTCGAGCGGGAGCTGGGTGTGCCGCGGCGTTGCTGGAGGGCGACGGCGGGCGGCAGACCGGTGATTTCGTCGACCCGCGGGTTGGAACCCTGCTGGATCAGACGACGCGCGTAGGGGGCGACGGATTCGAAGAACCGGCGCTGCGCTTCGGCGTAGATGGTGCCGAAGGCGAGTGAGGATTTCCCCGAGCCGGAGACACCGGTGAAGGCGACAATTGCATCCCGTGGCACGTCGACACTCACGTTGCGGAGATTGTTTTCCCGAGCTCCGCGCACCTGGACAAATCCGGTGGTGGGGGTGGCTGCGGGCAGGTCGGCTGATAGTTGTTGACTCACCCCTTCGACTTTAGCCCTCCAACAGGCCCCGGATGTCGTCGGCGGTCAGGGCTGAGCTGAAGACGGCGTCATCATCGAGCACCGAACTGAACAGTTTGGCCTTCTGTTCCTTGAGCTTCATCACCTTTTCCTCGATGGTGCCGGTGGCTACCATCCGGTAGACCATGACGTTGCGGGTCTGGCCGATGCGGTGGGTGCGGTCGACGGCCTGCGCTTCGGTGGCGGGATTCCACCACGGGTCGAGGAGGAACACATAGTCGGCTTCGGTGAGGTTCAGGCCGAACCCGCCGGCCTTGAGGCTGATCAGGAACACCGGCGCCCGGCCGTCCTTAAACTTGTTGATCACGTCCCCGCGGCGCAGGGTGGACCCGTCGAGGTAGCTGTACTCGATCCCCTGGGCAGTTAGCCGCTCGGCGGCTTTTTTCAGGAACGAGGTGAACTGGCTGAACACCAGGGCCCGGTGCCCCTCGGCCACCACATCCTCGAGCTGTTCAAACAGGACGTCGAGCTTCGCCGACGGGACGCCGTCGTACGCCTGATCCACCAGCGAGGCGTCCAGGCTCAGCATCCGCAGCAGGGTGAGGGACCTGAAGACGATCATCCGGTTGCGGTCCAGGTCCTCGATCAGGCCGAGCAGTTTTTGGCGTTCGCGCTGCAGGTGGGTCTGGTAGATCTTCCGGTGCCGGGGATGCAGCTCAACCTCCAGGACCTGCTCCTGTTTAGGGGGCAGGTCAGAGGCGACAGCCTCCTTGGTGCGCCGCATCAGCAGCGGCCTGATCCTGCGGCGCAGGCGGGCGAGGCGTTCGGTGTTGCCGGACTTCTCGATCGGGTTGCGGTAGTCCTCGGTGAACCGGCGGGCCGACGGGAACAGGCCCGGCGCGGTGATGGAGAACAGCGACCACAGCTCCATCAGGTTGTTCTCCATCGGCGTGCCGGTAATGGCGAGCTTGAACGGCGCCGAGAATTCCTTGGCGCACAGGTGCACCTTGGCGGTACGGTTCTTCACGAATTGCGCCTCGTCGAGGATCAGGCCCGCCCATTCCGGTGCCTGGTAGCCCTCGAAGTCGAGCCTGAACAGGGTGTAGGAGGTGACGACGACGTCGGCCCCCGCCGTCAGGGCCGCCAGATCGCTGCCGCTTTTCGCCTGGGTGTCGGTGACCCCGACGACGGCGAGGCCAGGGGCGAAGTGCTGGGCCTCGGAAACCCAATTGGGGACCACGGAGGTGGGTGCGACGACGAGGAAGGGTTTGGTTTCGCCGGTTTCTTTGGCATGGGTGAGCAGTGCGAGGGTTTGCAGGGTCTTGCCGAGGCCCATGTCGTCGCCCAGGACCCCGCCGAGCCCGTGGTGGTAGAGGAACGCCAGCCAGTTGAAGCCGTCCTGCTGGTATGGGCGGAGCGTGGCGACCAGGGTGGCCGGCAGGGAAGTGGGGGTGATTTCCTGCAGGTCGTTCAGCCCTGCGACAGCGCTCCGCCAGCCCTGAGCCTCCTCGGTTTCCTCCGCCAGGTCCTCGAACTCGGCCCATAGCCCCGCCTGATACCGGCTGATCTTCAGGCCGGGCTCCCACTCGTTGAGCGCGCGGGCCTCTTCGATCAGCTCGCGGAGCTGCTCGAAGACGGGCTGGTCCATGGACAGGTAACTGTTGTCCACCAGCTTGATCTTCTTTTTCCCCTGCGCGAGGGCCCGGAAAATGTGGTCGAAGGGGATCTTGCGCCCCTGCACTGTCACGAGTACGCCGAGGTCAAACCAGTCGCGGTTGTCGGTTTCGACTGTGGTGATGGTCAGCTGGGCCGGCTCGGTCAATTCCTCGTAGGTGGGTTGCTCGCCGATCACGTCAACCCTGACGCCAGCCAGTTCCTGGAGCCTGGGCAGAGTGTCTTCGGTGAACTCGACGGCAGCCATGTCCTCGAGGGTGAGCGCCTGGAGCGGGGTGGTTCCGAGGTGGGCACGCGCGGTGCGGCTGATCTCCGCTTCGGCGGACGCGTCCCGATAGTCCTGCGCGCCGGGTTCCGGTCGCAGCGGCTTG
>NZ_ALPM01000109.1:0-4956 GCF_000294595.1 Arthrobacter sp. TB 23
GAGCCGATACTCCCAGTCCCAGGTCAGCTCCAGCCGGTCGCCGGACGTGTAACGGGCGGTCAGGATCAGCAGGGGAGGGGCGATGTCAGGGAACGTCACCGACCGGTCACTGCTGATCACCTCAATGGCCTGGCGCAGCCGCGGATAGAAACTGTCGAGGAACAGTGGCTTTTCCTTGGCTGGGACGACCACCGGGGCCGTCTGCAACAGCAACCCGATGTCGTGATCGGTGAGCCGTTTGGAGGTTGGGGCCAGCGTAATGACAGTGCTCTGGGTGGGGCTGCCTGGCTGCACCGTGTAGATGCCGTGGGTGCTGATCGGTCGGGCAGTGTCCGCTGGGTGCTGATGGCCGTCGATTTCCAGCACCGGGCACAGCTGCAACTGGTCCTCCGGGGTGGAGGTCGCATCGAGTTTCAGGCTGGCGGTGCCCGCCAGGACCACTGAGACGCCCTTGGTGGAGCCGACAAACTCGACGCCGAGGCGCTGTGCTTCGCGCAACAACTGCCACAGCAGCGGGTTGCTGAAGTCCTCAAGGTAGAGCCAGGAATCGTTGTTGCCGAAGTAGCTGACCCCGGTTCCGCGGTGGAGGGAGGGGAACTGGGAAAACCAGCGGTGCTGGTCGGGGTCGAGGAGGACGCCGTAGGTCTGGTAGCTGATGCTGCCCCAGGAAAGGTTGTTTTTGACCCAGTTGCCCTTGCTGTTGCGGACCACCGGGCGTACCCCGAGCCGTGGTGTGGCTGCCTTCCGCGATGATCGGGGTGACCCCCAGCCGTGTTGCGGGCTTGCGGCGGCGCGGAGCTCAAACTGCAGCGCGAGTGGGGTGGGCGGCGTCGGGGTGGTGACGCCGTCGTCGGGCGTTGGAGTGATCAGCCCGGATAACGAATTTTGCCAGCCGACCTGCTCCGCCTTTCGGATGGGGGTAGTAAGTTCCTGCCGGGAGAGCAGGTGCTCGGTGTTGCTTTGCAGCGCCGTGGCGGCCACGTGTTTGCAGTCGAGGCTGATGGGGCAGCTGCAGAAGCTGTCCCTCAGGTGGTACCGCCCGTCGCCCTTTTCGGACAGGAAGAGGCGGGTGCGGTAGGCGGCGGGGGAGTTTCCCTGCACCCGCGCGTCGAGGGTGTTGCCCGAGGGGTCCCAGGCGAGCTGGCTGACCGCACCCTGTTTCGCATAGGTTTGCCCGCGCTGGAACGAGGCGCCGCCCACCATGCGAATGATGTCGGTGACATCGATCATGGGGGAGCTGGTCCGTGGCATGGATTAATGCTCTCACGCGCCACCGCCGGATCGAGTGAGCTAGGGAGGGGCAGCTCGAGAGCACTCGCGGCGATGAGATGGCGGTCAGTAAACCGGTGACTTGTGCCCGCCCCGGGCGTAAAATTTGGGGGAGGGCAGGGAGCAGGCCATGAAGCCAGGCACGGGTGTACGGCGCAAATTGGTAGGTTGCGTGGTGGCGTTGCTGCTCATCGCTCCGACCCTTTCCACTACCGCAGTAGCGGCACCGCCCGGCGGTACGCAGCTAAGTGAGCTGCGGTATTACCAGGTCGCGGTCAATCTTTTCCCGGAGACGGACGGAGCCTATGCGGGCGCCGTCTCCTTCCGGCAGGACGTCAAAGACGAGGCAACGGTCGATGTGTTCTTGTCCCGGGCTGCCACGATCAGCTGTCCGGACCTGAGTGAGGACATCGTTACCACCACGATCCAGACCGAAGGCAGGGGATCGCGGGAGCCCGGTCCGGTGGAGCTCGACATTGGGCACAGCCTCGAGGAGGCTTTGGGGCACGCAGTCGTGGACCTGACAGTGACCGATAGCCCGGGATGCGGCGAACCTGAGTCGGTGTCGGTGCTGCCCGCACAGGACGTCCAGATCACAGTTACCGGGACGACGCCAAGGTTCTTCACGGGCATTGGCGGCACTACCTCGTCGGGCTCCGACCGGTCGAGCGGACGATTCTACGACTTCTCGCGCGATGGCACCGGCACCCTCAGCGTTGGTTCGCTCCTCGTCGGCGTCGAGAGTCCCGCCGCGTTCCTGAAATTCGCCGTCGAACGGCAGCGTACCCACGGCGAAGCCCCGGTTGCGCCGGATCCGGTCGCCCCGCCAGGCGGCACCGGCGCGCGGGGAGATTACAGCGCCGAGTTTGAGCCCACCGGTGGCCTCGGGGTTCTCTTCGAGGACGCGATAGTGCAGGCCAGCACCACCAGCCCACCGGAGCGAGCAACGACGGTCAGCGCGTCGAGCCTCACCGTCGAACTGGTTGCCTGCGGTGACGGCACCACCGCCATCCGCGAGCAATTCGTTGTCGGGTCCGGGCCGGGTGTGCTGACCATCGGCCGCAAGCTGGGAACAGCCACCGCATCGGGGTCCATCCAGTTCGACCGATTCGTTAGCGACGGATGCCAGGGTGGCGAGCCGGTAACCGACACCGTCGTTCTCCCGGTGGATCTCAACCTCGCGGCGTCAGCACCGCTCGTGCGGGTCAGCGATACCCGCTGGCAGATCCGGCCAGGCGAAGGCGCTGAACGCACGAAAGGGTGGTACCTCGGGCGAGAGGCAACCGGCACCGTAGCGGTCGGGGCGGTGGCCGGGACGACGAATCTAGCCGCGATCGGCTCCTCCGGACCCTGACCCGCGATGTGGGTCAGGACGTTAGCCGGGGCTTCCACCGAGCACATCCACGTGCACGTGGTCGAGGTGGCGCAGGATCTCATTACCCGGGGCTGGCGCTTCGTAGTGGTGCCAGCCGCCCCGGGATAGATGAGCGCTCCAGAACTCGTCGTCGAAAATGACGTACTGGATGTCCAGATCCTCCGCGTGCGCAACGAGCCAATGGGACAGGATCCAGCCCTGGCGCCGGTTGTCCTCGGTCACCGGGCGGAAGAAGATGTCGATGGCACGGCCGTCGTAGTGAGTGGACTCTCCGCCGTGTCCCTGGCCGATCCCACCCGGAGCGAACCCACCCAGGCTCTGGTCGCCGAAGACCTCGGTCATTGCCGCCCGCACCTCTTCGGCGCGGGACGTGAGCCCGGAGCCGGTCAGTTCCTGTTCCTCGAGGTCGCTGGCTGCCGACCCCCGGCAGCTCAGGTTGGGGCCCGCGTCACCGGCCGGCCCGTCGGTCAGTTGTTGGAGCACCGCAGCGTCAATGCCAGTGGTGTCGGGGGCTTCCAGTCCCCTGAGGCGGAGCGCAACAGCTGTGGTGGCCAGCTTCGCCTCGTCGCGGTCAAGCCCGACGTCGCCCTCAGCCGTTTCGAGCGTGCACTCCGGACCGGCCAGGAGCGAACTGCCCTCCACGCGCAAGCCACCGGCCAGGCCGGGTCCCAGGAACACCAGCACCGATCCGGCCACCCCGAGCAGGAGAATCCACAGGACCACCCACTGCGGCCGACGTCGTCGCCCGCCCACCTCGCCCCTTGCGATCACACACCCCTTCCGTCAACAACAACGCGTCAACGGGTTTAACTGGGCGGCCTGCCCGAATGGTTCCCTCCACCTAGAGGGGTGTTGACCGGGCAACTGAGAGCGCCTGGCGCAGTGCCCGGTTTTACCTTCGGCGAATTCCATGTAGACTCGTACGCAGTTGTAGTGTTGCGCATTTTGTATTTCAAGCGGCGAAACCCAGACGGGCCAGCCGCTTTTTCTGTAGAAGCGGGAAACGAACGCCGCGACTGAAACTACCCGACAGTCGGGATCAGTTTCATATTTCCAGAAGGATGATTAAAAATGGCAACAGGTACCGTGAAATGGTTCAACGCTGACAAGGGCTTCGGCTTCATCGAGCCAGAAGATGGCAGCGCCGATGTGTTCGCTCACTTCTCCGCTATCAACTCGAGCGGCTTCAAGTCCCTCGACGAGAACCAGAAGGTTAGCTTTGAGACCGAGCAGGGCCCCAAGGGTCCTCAGGCCGTAAACATCCAGGTCGTCTAGTTCGACTTAGTGGTCAATGACCACTGAAATAGGGCGGGAAGCAATTCCCGCCCTATTTTGCGTTAAAGGACAAAACCCCGATCCAGAGGTGGGTGGGGTGCACCCGATCCGGGGGTCGGGCTATGGGCGCGGCTGATCGATTGACCGGCGCTCCAGCACCCAGCGGACCAGCAGGCCGGCGAGCAGGGCCCAGAAGGCGCCGCCAACCCCTGCCAGGGTCAGCCCCGACGCGGCGACGAGAAAAGTCACGACGGCGCTCATCCGCTGCCCAACCTCTGCCAGTGCAGCAGCCAGCACCGTCGCCATGGTCCCCATCAACGCCAGCCCGGCCACCGTCTCGATCAGGCCGGGAGGTGCTGCGGCGACCACAGTTACCAGCGCCGCTGACACGCTGGCCAGCACCAGATAGCAACAGCCCGCGCTAACGGCCGCGATCCACCGGCGGCTGCGATCGTGCCCGGCCGTCTCGCCAGCGGACAGTGCCGCCGACAGTGCCGCGAGATTCATGGCATGACCGCCGAAGGGCGCTGCCGCCGCGGTGCCGAGACCGGTGACGAACATCGACGGACGCCACGGTGTCCGGTACCCAAACGAAGCAAGAACCGCCACTCCGGGCACATTCTGTGAAGCCATCGTCACGATGTACAGCGGCAAAGCGATGCTGGCCATCGCCTGCACGCTGAATTCGGGGGTGGTGAGCTCAACCGTCGGTGCTGCGGCAGCCCAGTCGAGGGTGATCCGGTTGACCACCAGATAACCGGCGATCACCAGCAGGGCGCCCAGCAAAGTCAGGGGCACCGCCCACCGTGGCGCAAACCGTGTGCCCGCCAGCCAGATCAGGATCAACGGCAGCACCAGGAGGGGAATACTCCCCAACGCCTGGAACGGCGCGAGGCACAGCGGGAGTAGCACCCCAGCGAGCATTGCCTGCGCCAGAGCGGTCGGAATGCGGCCGATCAACCGGCCCAGGGCAGGGATCGTGCCGGTGGCAACGATCAGCGCGCCCGTGACAATAAACGCGCCGACGGCGGCGGGCC
>NZ_ALPM01000110.1:0-16605 GCF_000294595.1 Arthrobacter sp. TB 23
CCAGCCAGCAGCGCCGCGCCGGGGGTGGACCAGGCCAGGGTGATCGGAAGCCGGTAGACGGTGGAGAGCAGGATCATTCCGGCGCCGAAGATGACAGTCAACGCAAGGAGCCCCGACGCAGCCTGCTGCTCGGTGGCGCCAGCCGCCCGCAAGCCGGCCAGCACCACCGCGAATGACGAGGTGAAACCAACCAGTGCGGTCACCACTCCGGCGAGCACTGGTTCCCGGAGGGTCGGGTGTGTTGCGGTGGGCGGCACGGGTGTGGTCTCGCAATCTGTGCGGCTGGTCGAAGACGTCCCGAAAACAACAGTTCTGTATACGGAACGCTGTTATCCTAGCCGGAGGAGGCCTTCAATGACCACTAGATCCACCCCCGATCGGCTGACCGCAGTGGGACGGACCATCAGGACGCTACGTTCAGAGCAGGGCCTCTCCCTGACGGGTTTGGCGGCGCAGGCCGGGATCGGCAAGGGAACGCTATCCGAGCTGGAGACCGGGCAACGCAACCCCACGCTCGAAACGCTGTATGCACTGGCCGCGCCATTGCACGTGCCGCTCGCGGTGCTCCTCGGCGAGGAACCGGGTGCGGAGGCCAGCGACGAAGCGGTCAGCGCTCGGCTGATGGGCATCCGCCATCACGACGACGGCGGCATCACCGAGGTGTACTGGCTCACCATTGCGCCGGACGGTTCGCGGGTGTCACCCCCGCACGGCCCGGGCGTCGTCGAACACCTGCTGGTGGTCCGCGGCAGTGCGAGGGTGGGCCGCGCCGCCGAGGAACTCACGATCACGGCCGGTGAGTCTCATTCGTGGCGCAGCGACGATCACCACTCCTACACCGCAGCAGGAGAGGGCGCCGTAGCGGTCCTGACCATCAGCTCACCGCCGCCCGGCTAAAACAAGGCCCGGCTAAGGCAGCGCCCGGCTAAGGGCCACTACAGCAGGACACCCGTCCGCGCGGTGCACAATCCAATAAACGCACCCAGCTCCTCAAGCTGTTCTGGCCGGGACGGTAAATGGTGGGTGAGTTCGGGGGAGCGGATCACGACTGCCCGCCATTGCCCCCGCGATACTGCAACGTTGATCCGGTTGCGGTTCAGCAAGAAGCCGATCCCTCGCGGCGCCTCGGCTGCGGCGGAGCAGGCCATCGAGACGAGGACCACCGGGGCTTCCTGACCCTGAAACCTGTCGACGGTTCCCACCCTGACACCGCTCAGGCCAGCTGCCGCAAGGTGGTCCTGGATCAGCTGGACCTGCGCGTTATACGCAGCCACCACCAGGATGTCTTCCGGCTCCAGGGGGCGCGGCAGCTCATCCGCCCCGCCGGTCCACGACAGTCCCAGGTGGCGGTGGACCTGAAGGACTACCTCGCCGGCCTCCTCGGGTGCTGAAGTAGTTCTCCCGGTGTGCGCCACCGCGATGCATTCCACCCCTGCTGGAGGTCCGTCGAGGAATCGTTGGGTAGCCGCCGGCGCCGACTCGAGTTTCCCGTCGTACGACAGCTGGGATACCGCTGCACAGAGGTCGGGGTGCATCCGCCAACTGTCGGCCAGGAAGTAGCCCAGCTCGGGCGAGAGCGTGGCGTGGCCTGCCGAAAGCCAGCCCAGCGCCGACGTGTCCACCGGTTCGGGGTGGGTTCCCTGGGTGACCTGCGGGAGCTGCTGCGGATCGCCGAGCAACAACAGCCGCGAGGCGGCACGGGAAACGGCCAGCGTATTGGCCAGCGAGTATTGCCCGGCTTCGTCGATGACCAGCAGATCCAGTGAGCCAGGCGGAACCTTGCTTCCCGTCATGGTCCAGGCGGTGCCGCCGACCAGCGCTCCACCCGGAGAATCCAGAAGCGTCGCAACGCCGTCGTCGGTGGCATGCGACCAGGGTGCGTGGGGATCCTTGGTCTTCTTCGCGGTGCGCTCGGCCGGGACGCCCGCGGCCAGGGCCCGCCGGATCAGGTGCTCCACCACCTTGTGGGACTGCCCCACCACACCCACCTTCCAGCCGCGCGCCACGAGGGCCGCGATGACGTGGGAGCCGACATAGGTCTTTCCGGTGCCCGGGGGGCCCTGCACCGCCAGGTAGGAGTTGTCCAGGGCGGTCACGGCTTCGGTGATGGCGGTGACGTAGTCGCCGTCGACCACCACCGGCAGGGCCCGCAGACCAGACAGCGTGGGGCTGGCCCGACGCAGCACTTCCAGGCCGGGGCTGAGGGGAAGGCCGGGCAGGGCAGAGCCCACCTGGTGGGCCAGTTCGGACAGGGCGGCGCGGATGGTTTTTGTGGCGATGGGCTGATCGGGGGTCAACGCGACGGGAACCTGACTGTATTCGGCGCCGTTTTTCCTGAGCTTTTCCCGGACCTCCAGCACATCCCTGACCCCGTCGTGGTCCCGGCGGATCACTTCGGTGCCGAACCAGCCAGCCCTGAGCGAGGTCCCAGCATCCTCGGCTGCCAGGTCGTCAGGCAACGGCTGGTCATACATGCGGAACAGGGACTTGCCCGGCTCGAAGTCCGACCCCTCGGCGGCTACTCCGGACAACCGGAGGGTGCGGACCGGGTTGCTGCGGGGGGTGGGCTTTTCCCAGTCGGTGAGCACCTCGGCCCGCTGCACCACGAAAACGTTCCGGGTGTCCGCCCAGTCCTCGACAGCCCTGTCCAGCCGGTCAAAGTGCTCCCACCAGAACTGCTTGTCTTCGCGGCGGTGATAGCCCACCGCGGCGGCGACCATCGCCACCGCCTGCTCGTCGTCGGTGAGCGCGCGGGTGGTCGGTAAGCTCTCCAGATAGTCCAGGAGCCGGGTTTCCTCAGGGCTGGGCTCCGCCAACTCGCCCGGAAGGTCAGCCCGCGGAGCGGGGTGAGCGGCTATGCCCCGCTCCGCGGCACGGTCCAGTAGCCAGTTACGCAGGCGCAGGGTCGACAGGCAGTCGTACTCGTTGTAGTCGCGGATCCCGGCCAGGATCTCGGCGGCCAGGGCGTCGTTCCCGGAATCCCGTGCCGTGCAATAGTCGGCATAGGCAACCACTGATGCTCCGGCGTCGGTCACGTCCCCGCTGCGCAGGTGCTCGCCCATGTAGAGGGGCTCAAGCTTCTTGATGCTGTAGGAGTGCTCCGAAATGCGCAGGCTGTGGCGCACCGTCTCGTAGAGGTCCACCAGAACGCCCTCCCGGAGCAGGGTGTCCACGGCGTCCTCGCCCACCACATGGGCGAGCGACAGGTTGCGTAGCGCCGTCTTCTCATAGGAGGCGTAATGGTAGATGTGCAGGTCGGGGTACAGGGCGCGGCGCCGCGCAACGTATTCCAGGAAGTCGGTGAAGGCATGACGTTCCTCGACGCGCGAGTGGGCCCACAGCGGCAGGAACGGCGGAGGGTCGCCGGCACGGTCCGGGTTCTCGACGACGCCGAACAGGTACTCCAGCCCCCACCGTCCGGCGCTGTCCTGCCACAGGGGGTCGCCCTCGAAATCAAAGAAGATGTCGCCCTGGCTCGGCGCCGGGAGCGTGGCCAGCGTGTGATCGGGAAGTACCCGGTAGCTCAGTGTGGTGGGCACGCCGTCCTTGCCGGTGTACTCGACGCTGCCATCAGGGTGGGCGGTACCGGTCTGCATGCGGGCCTGGTCACGGAGCCGGAGCAGGCTCTTGTCCGTCGCGGGAACCTCCATGGCAGCGAGCTGGTCAATGGTCCTGATGTTGATCTCGTGCAGCTTCGCCCGACGGGTGGTGCTCATCCCGCCCACCAGCAGCAGGTCCCGGGTCTCGGCGACTTTCAGCTGGCAGTAGTTGCAGCGGCCGCAGGAAGAATGCGTGGGGCTGTCCCACAGCACCGGCTCGGGCTGGCTGCGGTGGGTGTCGATCAGGCGCAGGAACCGGTCGCGGCGCTCGCGAAACACGGGCAGGATGTCCGACAGGCTGTGGACGCTATGGGCGCCGTTGCCCAGGACCAGGGTGACCTCGGGTGCCGTGGGGATGCCCGCCGCGAGCAGCTGGTCGCCGTAGGCCGCCAACTGCAGGAGTGCGCTCACCTTCGCGTGGCGGGCTAGTTTCGTGTCCCACACCGCATAGGAGCCTTCGGCGGTTTTCACCAGGAAATCGGATCTGCCATGGAACTGGCCGTCGAAGAACGCGGCCTGAAAGACGACGTCGGCGCCCGACCGGAGTGCGGCTATCGATTCCCGGTGCTTGGTTTCCAGCAGGGCACGTTCCATGCCCGCAGCGGGTACGACGTCGTACACGCCAGTCCCGGCAGCCGGATTCCACGATCCGTGCTCGGCCATCAGGGCGTCAAGGACCTTGCGTTCATGAACGTCACCCAGGACGGCGGTGCGCTCCAGCATGGCGTCGACGTCGAACTCCGGTTTGGTGGAGCGGCCCAGCTTCTCGTCGAGGACGGAGAGCAGCCGGTACTCACATTCGGCGGCAGTCATCAGATCGGTGGCCGAAAAAACCAGGTCCGGCAATGCACCGGGGACCGTCGGGTCGAGAAGAAACACTGTGCCTCCCAGCGGCTGCAACCTTGGAGCTGTTCACGGTATCAGGACGCTCTCAGCTAACCATTTCCCCCTGACAGTTTGGCGGGCGGCCCGGTCGGGTGTGACATGTCCAACGCCAGTCCGGTGGGGTCCGGCGGGCCGGGCTGCGGTAATTTGGAAGGACCGACCCCTTTGGAGAAACCGATGAGCCCCCGCATCCTGTTCCGCACCGTCGCCGTTGCCGAGGCGCTGACCTGGGCCTTCCTGCTCCTGGCGATGTTCCTCAAATACGTCACCCAGACAACCGAGGCGCTCATCTCGCCAGCGGGCGGGATCCACGGCTTCGTGTTCCTCGTGTTCGTGGTGGTCACCATCTTCGTCTGGGTGAACCAGCGCTGGTCACCCAAGGTGGGGCTGCTCGGACTGCTCTCCGCAGTGGTGCCGCTCGCGTCGGTCGTGTTCGACCAGACCATGGAACGCCGCGGGAAGCTCGACGGCGGCTGGCGGCTCGCTCCCGGAGCTGACACCCCGCGCGGCCCAATCGAACAGCTGCAGGCCTGGGTGCTGCGCAAACCGCTGATCGCCGCCGTGGTGTCGGTGGCAGGCATCGCCGTGGTCTTCGCCGCCCTGCTCGTCATCGGCCCGCCGGTCCCCAGCAGCTAGTAAGTTGATACCACACCACTTCACCGATAGGCGGGCATGACCAGCACACCCCAGACGCCCGACGACGACCGGTTCTTCCTGCACGAAGGCAGGAAATGGCGCCGCGCCGATCCGACGCTGCCCGACGACGTCGAGAAGCAGCTGCTGTCCCAACTGGGCCGAGGCCGCTCGGCAGTCAACAAATACCGCAAGGCCAAACAGGAACCCAAGGTGAAGGACGCGCGACGCCGCGTGCAGCTCGCCAAGGAGGGCCTCGGTGAGCGCGGCACCCCCTGGTGGGAGCAGTCACCCGCCGAACGGCAGAAACGCTGGGAAAAAGCCCTGAAGGCCCTCGACGACCTGAGGACTCCCGACGAACCCGCAGCGGACGCCGCACCAGCCAAGGAACCAGCCAAGGCCTCACCCCAGGCCGCACCCCAGGATGGGCCGGCCAAGGACAGCTAGCGGGTCCGGGTTTTCGCCGGGGCGTTGTGGCCGGCGCAGATCCACCGCACCGAGCCGCCAGCGATCCTGGCCCTGAGGAGTTCCTCGGTCTGCCGGGCCTGTGCCGCGTCGCTGATCGTGAGCCGGTAGAACTGCCTGAGCTCACCGTGTGTGGAGACGGATACCGCGTCGCCCGAGAAGAGCACCTCACCGAACTGGAACGCCATGTGCCCGGGGGTGTGGCCCGGCGTCGGGAAGGCCACGAGGCCGTCGAAGATGCTCTGCTCGCCGGTCAGTTCGGTCACCCGCGCCGGATAGTCGGTGGGGAAGACCCTGGCCAGGAAGCGTCTGAAACGGGTTGGTGGCGGCACGTCGCCGCGCAGGATCGCCGCGTCCTCGGCGCCGAGCCAGACCGGCACTCCCAGGGTCTGCTGCAAACGTTTCGCCACCCGGGTGTGATCGGCGTCGTAGTGAGTCAGCAGAATGTCAGTGACCGGGCCAATGACCGGCTCCGCGTCCCGCAGCTCGTCGAGCAACCGGGCATACCCGCCCGGCATGCCCGGGTCGATGATCGCTGTGGACCCGTTGGCGCTGACCAGATACCCGTTTGCACCCTTCGAATTTTCGAGCTGGTAGCAATTCGGAGCGATCAGTCGCATGGGGGGATCCTCGTTCTTTCCTCTAGTAGTTCAAGGATATGGCGATAGTCCTCCCCGGTGGCCCGGGTCATCCCCAGTTCGCAGGTGCGGTTGCACGAGGCGTGGGCCGCGGCGTTGAAGCCGGCAACATCGACGGCTTGCCGGCTCGTGGCGGACGCGGTGAGCTCGGGGTGAAGCATCCCGCGGTCACCGGCGAAGGCGCAGCACCCCCATGTTTCAGGGACCAGCACTTCACTCGCGACGACGCCGGCCACCGCCTCCAGAGCCGGATTCAGGCCCAGCCGCGTCGAGGAACAGGTGGGATGCAGTGCCAGCGACTCGAGCGGTTCGACGGCACCCAGCAGGGGCAGCACCCGGTCGGCCACAAACTGCACTGCATCCAGAACTACCAGCGGTGGCCGGCTGGACGCCTCCAGTTCACGAGAGGCCTGTTCAAGCGCGCCGTTGAGCCCCTCTGTGCAGGAGGAGGCGTCGCAGACGATCGGGAGCTCGCCGTCGTGCGTGGCTTCCCGCAACGCTGCGACAGTCTTCGCCCGCATCGTCGCCTCACCGGCGGCCATGCCCTTCGACGACCACGGCGTCCCGCAGCACAGCCCGTCAATCCCAGCCGGTACCAGCAGTGAAAGCCCCGCGCGCTCGCAGAGCAACGCGAAACTCGTCTGCACTCCCGAACCGGTCCCGGCCGGCCCGAACATCGTCCCGACGCAGGCCGGAAAGTACACGGCGTCGGGTGCTGCGGTGGGGGTGGGCCGGGCCCGCCGCCCCCCGCCCGACGGCAGCTCGGCAGAATACAGGGGCACCGTGTCGTGCCCCAGCACCGCCCGGGCCAGCCGGTTCGCCGGGACGACGACGGCGTCGGGAACCTTCGCTGCGGCGTCGAGTACCAGCCCACCGCCGCGCGTGACCAGGTTCCACCGGTGCGCTGCCCCGCCCCACGCCAGGTTTGCGGCTCGTCCGGCACCGTCGCGGCGCAGCCGTTTGACCAGCGACCCCGTGTTGATTTCCACCGGGCACGCGGTCTGGCACATGCCGTCGACGGCGCAGGTCTGGACCGATTCGTAGTCGTAATCGTCCTCGAGCCGCGCCGCCAAGCCGGGGTCGCCGTCGAGCCGTGCCTGCTCGATGGCGCGCAGGGTCACGATGCGTTGGCGTGGGGTAAGGGTGATGTCCTTGCTGGGGCAGACCGGCTCGCAGAAGCCGCAGGAGACGCAGCGGTCCACCTCGGGAGCCACCGGTGGCGCGGTCTTGATATGGCGGAGGTGGGCCTCCGGGTCGTCGTCGAGGATGATTCCCGGGTTGAGCATGCCGGCCGGGTCGAACAACTGCTTGAGTTCACGCATGATCGAGTACAGCTCATCACCGTACTGCCGGCGGACGTACGGCGACATCATGCGGCCGGTGCCATGCTCGGCCTTCAGCGACCCGTTCTCGCCCAGCACCAGATCCACCATGTCCTCGGTAAATGCCCGGTACCGCTCCAGCTCTTCGGGGGCAGCGAACCGGTCGGTGAGCATGAAATGGATGTTGCCGTCCTTGGCATGCCCGAAAATCACGCTGTCGCTGTAACGGTGCTCGCCGAACAGCCTGGTCAGTTCGGTGCAGGTGCGCGCCAGCGCCGGGACGGGGACCACCACATCCTCCAGCAGGGCGGTGGTGCCCGGCGGTCTGGCCCCCGACACCGACGCATAGAGGCCCTTGCGGAGTTGCCACAGGCTCGCCCGGGCCGCCGGGTCGGAGCTGAAACGGGCAGGTTCGCTCAGCCCGAGACCTGCGAGCAGCCGCGGCTGGTCGCCCTGCAGATCGTCGAGTTCAGCCGCCGACGACGCCGAATACTCCACCAGGAGCGCGCAGTGCTGCAGAATGTTGAGGCCGCGGACGACGTCGGGAGCCCCCGTCAGGGTCTGGCCCACCTTCAGGGAGACGGCGTCCATCAGCTCGGCGGTCGCCGCTCCCGAATCGACCAGGGCGGGCAGGGCTGCAGTCGCGGTTTCCAGGTCCGGGAACACCAGCAGGCCCGTCGCCGCGAACGCCGGGCGGGGAATGGTGCGGAACACCGCCTCGGCGATGAAGCCCAGGGTGCCCTCGCTGCCCACAATCAGATGGGCCAGCATGTCGGCGGGGGTGTTGAAGTCGAGCAGGGAGTTCAGCCCGTACCCCATGGTGTTCTTCATTGAGAACTGGTGGCGCACCGTCCGCACGGACGCGGGGTTGTCCCGCAGCCGTGCGGATAGGCGCAGCAACCCGTCAAAGAGGTCAGGTTCCAGGGCCCGTAACCTGGGGTTCGCGTCGGCGGCCGCGGTGTCGACGACGGTGCCGCTGGGCAACACCACCGTCACCGACTCGAGGGTCCGATAGGCGTTGTCCGTGGTGCCGCAGTTCATTCCCGACGAGTTGTTAGCCACCACCCCGCCGATGGTGCACGCCGCTTCGCTGGCGGGGTCCGGGCCGAACTTCCGCCCATACCGGGCCAGCCGGGCATTGAGTGCCCTCACAGTGACACCCGGCTGGACCCGCACCCGGGCGCCGTCGTCGAGCACCTCGATCTCCCGGAAGTTCCTGCGCACGTCGACCAGCACGCTGTCGGTGACGGCCTGCCCGCTGAGGCTGGTGCCTCCCGAGCGGAGGGTCAACGGAAGGCCCTGCGCGGCGCTGGCCCGCAGCAAGGCCCCCACCTCGGCAGCGTCGGAGGGCACCACCACCGCCTGGGGGATGAGCAGGAAGTGCGAGGCGTCGTGGGCGTTGGCGTGCAGGTCGATGGCGCGGGTCTTGACCTGCCCCGGGTCGGCGACTGCCGCACGCAGGGCGTCGAGCATCCGCGGCGCCGGCCGGGTACTCAGTGCTTCGCCTTGTACTGCACCGGTTCGGGCAGTCCCGCCTGGCGACGGATGCCGGCCGACAGCCGTTCGATCGATTTCAGGGCGCTGGTGAGGTCGTCGACCCCCACGGGGAAGGGCATGTTGTGGATGGTCTCGCCGGGCACGGTTGCCGCTTCGGCTACCCGCCGCAGGTCCTCGTCGTCGTCGGTGGACAGGCCTATCTCGGTCAGCGTGTTCGGCAGCCCCACCCGGGTGGTGAATTCGACGAAGTCCCGGATGTCGGCGCTGGGTGCGCCCTCGAGGACCAGTTGGGTGAGGGACCCGATGTTGACTTTCTGCCCGTGCGCCAGGCCGTGGGTCTGGTTGGCGGCGGTCAGCCCGTTGTGGATGGCGTGGGCGGCGGCCAGCCCGCCGGACTCGAACCCGAGCCCGGACAGCAGCGTGTTGGCCTCCACCACCTTTTCCAGGGCGGGGGTGACCACGTTGTCGCGGACGGCGTCGAGCGCCGGGAGCGCGTTTTCCCACAGCACGTCCCAGGACAGCCGGGCCAGGGCGGTGCCGGTCACGGTGGGCAGGCCACCGGCCATGGTGTTGGCGAAGGACTGGCTGGTGGCCCGGGCCTCCAACCAGGTGGCGAGGGCGTCGCCCACCCCTGCGGCGAGGAACGACGCCGGCGCGTTGGCGACCAGCTGCGTGTCCACCAGCACCAGGTCCGGGTTACGGGGGAAGAAGCGGTACTCCTCGAAGACGCCGTCGTCCGTGTAGATCACCGACAGGGCAGAGGTGGGTGCATCGGTGGAGGCGACGGTGGGGACGGTGACCCAGCGGATCCCCGCCGCGAAGCCCGACGCTTTGACCGCGTCGATGGTGCTGCCGCCGCCCACTGCCACGATCACGTCGGCCTGGTGCTCGGAGATCAGGGCGGTCAATCGGTTGACCTCGTTGGCGCTGGGGACCCCGCCGAACCCCACCCGGGTGGTCGGTAGGTTGGCGGCAGTCATGGAGGCTTCGACGTCGTGCGCTACGAAACCCCAGACCAGATCGTCCGCCACGATCAACGGCTTGCTGCCCAGCGGCGTGAGGAATTCGCCCACCCGGTGGATGGCGCCTTTGCCCTGGACGTACCGGGCCGGGCTGATCATGGTGCGGACCTGCATCGGACTACTCATCTCAATCTCCTTCGATAGAGGGTTGTTCCACTGCCAGCGTAGGCGTGCAACGCCTGACGGGCACCACGCATTCTCACAAGGCGAGAACCGAAGTTGGAGGCTGCGGTGATTAACGGCAGACTGCTGGAAACACGAGCCCCATCCCACGACCCAAAGGCAGGCCCGCAATGATCTTCATCGTCGTCAAATTCAACGTCAAACCTGACTGGACCGACCGGTGGCTCGACCTCACCCGCCAATTCACCGAATCCACCCGCAACGAGCCGGGGAACCTGTGGTTCGACTGGTCGCGCAGCGTCGAGAACCCCAACGAGTTCGTCCTGGTCGAAGCGTTCCAGGACGACGCCGCCGGGGACCACGTCAACAGCGCCCACTTCCAGCAGGCGATGAAGGACATGCCGCAGGCACTCGTGGAGACCCCGCAGATCATCAGCGAGAAGATCGCCGCCGACGGTTGGGGTCGCATGGGTGAGCTGACCGTCGAGTAGGTTGCCCCTGGCTTGACGGACCGGCGAAGATGGGGGCATGGGACGCAACGATGCTCTTACCGGTATGGCTTCGGTGCAGAAGGCCTTTGCGCTGCTCGACGTCGTTGCCGCCGACGAGCGTGGACTGTCCGCCAAGGAAATTGCGGCAGCCCTGGACATGCCGCTCCCCAGTGTGTACCGGCTCCTGAAAACCCTGGTGGAATCACGGCATCTGGTCCATTTGAAGGATGAGAGCCGCTACGCCCTCGGCTATAAACTGCATGCCCTGGATGCGTCGCTGCACCGCCAGATCGGCACGCCGTCGGCCGTTGCCAGGCTGGTACTCGAACTGCATTCGAGGGGCGACGCCGCCGCCTACTATGCGGTGCACCGCGGTGATCACATTGTGGTGGCCCACGTGGTGGATTCCCCGACCCGGCGACGCATCACCCCCATGGGCTTCGGCTTCAACGACGCCGCGCACGCCACCGCCTTCGGAAAGATCCTCCTCGCCGGGATGGACCCCACGCGGCGGCGGGCGTTCCTGACCAGGCAGGGGCTGCCCGCCATGACGTCCAATACCATCAGGACCCGCGACGACCTGGAGCGGGAACTGGAGAAGGTCAGCGCGGGTGGCATCGCCGTCGAGCGCGAAGAGTTCATGATCGGGTCATCCTGCCTGGGTGCGCCGGTGCGGAACGCGGCCGGGCAGATCGTGGGATCCGTTGCGGTTTCCCTCGACGCCGCGGACTTTGATCGGCGGTCCGGGCAGATCGCCGTGCTGCTGCGTGACACGGCCGACAAGGTGGGCCGCGCGCTCCGGGCCACCTCGGTGTTACCGCAGCGTCAATAGATTCTCGATAGCATCAAGCTATGGAGAACCAGTCCCAGTTGTGGGGTGTCATCACTGAGGTGCTGACGTGGGTGGGGCTGGTACCGGGGATTCTGTTGATCCTGGTCGCCTGGATTATCCGTACCTCCCAACTCGGCTGGACCGCCACTGACGCAGTGGTTTTCGTCTCCGGGGAGGGCATCGGCTATCGCTGGCATGACCAGGAATACGAGATCCGGGAGACCCTGTTCTCTTTCAGGGAGGGCAAGGACCTGGTGCCGGGCACCGAATTTATCCTCTACTACAACCGGCGGGACCCTGACGAGTACTCCCTGAGCGAACCGGTACCGCCAGCGCACTCGCTCAGGATCCTGGGCTGGGTCCTGACCGGGATTGGCGCGGCGGCCGCGGTGGTGGGGTTTGTGCTGATCTTCGTGTGATGTGCCGAGGGTGGGGTCCCGTGCCGGGGCCCNCCCGCCAGGTTTACAGGGCCGGCAGCTTTACAGGGCCGACGTCGCCAGCTGCTCCGCGATGTACTCCGCCTGCCGGATCGCCAGCGCCACGATGGTGAGGGTCGGGTTGGCTGCCGCGCCGGTGGTGAATTGCGAACCGTCCGACACGAACAGGTTCTTCACGTCGTGGGTCTGACCCCACTGATTGACGACGCCGTCTTCCGGACGCTCGCTCATCCGCGCCGTTCCCATGTTGTGGGTCGCCGGGTACGGCGGGGTGTGGTGCGAGGACAACGCGCCCACCGCCTCGTAGAGCAGCGACGCCTGCTGGTAGCCGTGATTGCGCATCGCTGTGTCGTTGGGGTGGTCATCGAAATGCACATTCGGCACGGGCAGTCCCAGCCGGTCCGTCACACTGGTGTTCAACGTGACCCGGTTGGTTTCCTGCGGCATGTCCTCGCCGACAATCCACAACCCGGCTGTGTTTTCGTAGTCGTCGAGCAGTGACGCGAAGTTCGGTCCCCAGGCTCCGGGGTCCGCGAAGCTGGCCAGGAACGCCGGGCCCAACGCGATGGTTTCCAGATAGTAGCCACCCGAGAAGCCGCGGTCCACGTCGTGCCGGGACTCGTCAGCCACTAGACCGGCCATCGTTTCCCCGCGGTACATGTGAACCGGTTTGTCGAACTTGGCGTACACCGAGCCGGTGGTGTGGCGCATGTAGTTGCGGCCCAGCTGGCCGGATGAATTGGCCAGCCCATCAGGGAACAGGGGAGACCCAGAGAGCAGCAGCAGGCGCGGCGTCTCGATCGAGTTTCCAGCCACCGCCACGAGGCGGGCCTGCTGGCGTTGGAGGTTCCCGGCGTCGTCGATGTACATGACGCTGTCCACGGTGCCTTCGGGGGTGTGGGTGATTTGCACGGCGTGGCAGTTGGGGCGGAGGTCCAGTTTCCCCGTGCGCAGCGCCTTGGGGATTTCGGACACCAGAGTGGACCATTTGGACTTGTTCTTGTCGCCCTGGAAGTTGAAGCCGTCCTGGATAGAGGCGGGCCGGCCGTCATAGGGTTCGGCGTTGGTGCCGTACGGGCCGGTGGCGTAATGCCGGTAACCGATCCGCTCGGCGCCGGCCGCGAGCACCTTGTAGTTGTTGTTGGCGGGCAACGCCGGCCGGCCGTGGCGGTGGGTGCTGCCGATCTTCTGCTCGGCCTTGTCGTAATACGGTGCCAGGTCGTCGAGGGTGATGGGCCAGTCCAGCAGGTTGGCGCCGTCGATCCGCCCGTAGGTGCTGCGGGTCTTGAACTCGTGGGCCTTGAACCGCGGGGTGGCGCCGGACCAGTGGGTGGTGGTGCCGCCCACCGCCTTCACCAGCCAGGCGGGCAGGTTGGGGAAGTCGCGCGCAATCCGCCAGGTGCCCGACGTCGTCCGCGGGTCCAGCCAGGCCATCTGGTTGAACGATTCCCACTCGTGGTTGATGTACTCGTCGTGTTTGATGTGGCCGCCCGCTTCGAGGACCACCACCTTGATGCCCTTCGCGGTAAGTTCGTGGGCGAGGGTGCCGCCGCCCGCGCCGGAGCCGATAATGACGACCACCGAGTCGTCGTCCAGGTCGAAGTGTGCGCTGTCAGAGTGCTCAGCTGTCTCGTTGCTCATATGGTCCGTCCTTCTTCAACTTTGTCCTGGCCCTTGAAGAGGTCCTCGACGGGCTCCTCGCCGGTGCTGTCTGCGGCGTCCCTGACCCGCTGCGGTGCCTGCTGCGCGATGTCGTAGCCGAGCGGCCCGATCTCGGTGAGCGGTTCGTCCGCCTCCTCGACCCGGGGGCTGGGAAGCCAGTCCAGATCATCGAATCCGCGGTGCAGGTAGCCGCCCTTGGAGAATGACTCGCCCTCGTAGCCGAAGACGTCCCAGACCTCGGGGTCGTCATAGAAGTTCAGGACGGTGGTCCGCCGGATGAAGCCGAAGAAGTCGAGGTCAGCGATGCGCTGCAGCACGGCGAGGGCGCGGTCATCGGAGAGGTCGAGGAAGTTCTCGCCGCCCTGCTGATTTAGCGTCAGCAGCCCCTGGGTCAGGGCCACCCTGAACCAGGTGGATTCGTTGGACTCGGCGATGATCTTGTCGGCCATCCGCTCGTACGGCCCGTCCGGGATCTTCGGGTGCGGGAACGCCACCCGGATAATCCGGACCAGGATCCGCCGGGCCTCCTGCGTGAGTTGAAGCTCATTGAGCGTCGAATACTTAGCGGGATACGCCATTGTTATCTCCCTTGGGTGGTGAGGTTGGGGACGAGGATGCCACGGCCGACCAGCTTGCCGCTGTCCAGGTCATGCATCGCCTGGACAGCGTCTTCGAGGTCGTACGTCTGGGTGTGCAGGGTGACCTGGCCCTGTGCGGTGAGGGTCATGAGTTCCACGAGGTCGAGGTAGGTGCCCACGAGGTTTCCCACGATGTTGATCTCCCGGGAAATGATCTCGATGGTGTCGATATTCACTGCCCCGCCGTAACCGATCGTGTAGTAGCTGCCCCGATTGCGCAGCACGTTCAGGCCGAGCGCTTCGGTGCCGTGCTCGCCGACGAAGTCGAAAACCACGTGCGCGCCGCCGCCGGTGATCTCGAGGAGCTTCCCGCCGTCGCCCGCCTGGGACAGGGTGTGGTCGGCGCCGAGCGCCGTCGCCAGCTCGAGCGCCTCCTCGGACGTGTCGACGACGGTGATCTGCGCCGAGGTAAGCGCCTTCAGGGACTGGATGCCGATGTGGCCCAGCCCGCCGCTTCCGATCACGACGGCGTGGGTTCCGGGGTGCAGCAGCGGTGCGGCTTTGCGGACCGCGTGATAGGCGGTGAGGCCGGCGTCGGCGAGGGCGGCGATGTCGGCGGGCCTGAGCGACGGGTCGAGTTTCACGACCGAGCGGGCGTTGGTCTTCATCATCTCGGCCATCCCGCCGTCGACGTTCAGGCCGGGGAAGGTGGAGTTTTCGCAGTGGGAGTCCTGGCCCTCGCGGCAGGCCAGGCACAGGCCGCAGGTGACGATGGGGTGCATGATCACGGTGTCGCCGGGCTGGACGTTGGTGACGGCGGAGCCCACCTCGCGGACCCACCCCGCGTTCTCGTGCCCGAGAATGTAGGGGAGTTTGGGGTGCTGGATGGCGTCCCATTGCCCCTCGATGACGTGCAGGTCGGTGCGGCACAGGCCCGCGGCGCCGATCTCGACGACGACGTCCCACGGACCGGTTGCCGTGGGTTCCGCCACGTCGTCGATCAGCGGGTCTTCCTGGTAGCGGTGTACCCGAACGGCTCTCATGGTCCTCCTCGGCGATGACGTCCGCAGGCAGGTTCCGACGGACTTCCGTCGCTCTCCCAGCGGTGAACGAGTGCTCATGCCAGTGTGCCCGGCGTCACATCGATACGGAAGGGGGCTTATCGCGGGGTGAGAATCCCGCTGCCGCGCTGCGAAGGTTCCGGTTGGGGTGGGCTGACGGCCCAGAAAAGTGGCCGACCCGCATTGCAGCGGTGGGGCCACCACTAGCCTGCGGGGCCGCCACTTTTCCGGGGCGCCACGCTAGTGTGTACGACTGTATACAGTATTCTTGCGTTTCGGGATATGATGGGTTCAAAGGCGTAACCAATCCTGGAAGGGATACTAGCAATGACTGCTGTCGACACATTCGGTTCCAAAGACGTACTCGAGGTAGCGGGAGCTGAGTATCAGATCTTCCGCCTCGACGCTGTAGAGGGATCAGAGAAGCTTCCCTACAGTCTCAAGGTGCTCCTGGAGAACCTGCTCCGCACCGAGGACGGCGCCAACATCACGGCCGACCACGTGCGTGCCCTGGCCAACTGGGACCCCGAAGCTGAGCCCGACACCGAAATCCAGTTCACCCCGGCCCGCGTGATCATGCAGGACTTCACCGGTGTGCCCTGCGTCGTCGACCTCGCCACCATGCGCGAGGCAGTTGTCGAACTCGGTGGAGACCCCAAGCGCGTCAACCCGCTGGCGCCGGCCGAACTGGTCATTGACCACTCGGTGCAGATCGACGTTTTCGGGAACGCCAACGCACTCGAGCGCAACATGGACATCGAGTACCAGCGCAATGGCGAGCGGTACCAGTTCCTGCGCTGGGGTCAGACCGCGTTCGATGACTTCCTGGTGGTGCCGCCCGGCATGGGCATTGTCCACCAGGTCAACCTCGAGTACCTGGCCCGCACGGTGATGACCCGTGAGGTCACCACCGACGGCACCACCGCCCTGCAGGCCTACCCCGACACCTGCGTCGGCACCGACTCGCACACCACCATGGTCAACGGGCTCGGCGTCCTCGGCTGGGGGGTCGGCGGCATCGAAGCCGAGGCTGCCATGCTGGGCCAACCCGTGTCCATGCTGATCCCTCGGGTGGTGGGCTTCAAGCTCACCGGTGAGATCCCCGCCGGCGCCACCGCGACCGACGTCGTGCTCACCATCACCGAGAAGCTGCGCAAGCACGGCGTCGTCGGCAAGTTCGTCGAGTTCTACGGCGAAGGCGTCAGCGCTGTGCCCCTGGCCAACCGCGCCACCATCGGCAACATGAGCCCGGAGTTCGGCTCCACCGCTGCCATGTTCCCAATCGACGAAGTCACCATGGACTACCTGCGGCTGACCGGCCGCTCGGAGGAGAACCTGGCACTGGTCGAGGCCTACGCCA